>JALVCR010000104.1 GCA_027009865.1 Campylobacterales bacterium | reverse complement strand
AGGAATTTAAAAGTTACAGCTCCGATATATTATAAAAAAATAGAGGTGGGAGAGATTAGAAAAATAAAATTATCAAAAAACGGAGATGGAGTCGATTTTGATATCTTTATAAAAAGCCCTTATTATAAATATGTAAAGCCAAATACCAAATTTTGGGCTCTCGATATCTTTTCGGTAGATTTTAAAGGCTCCTCTTTAAATGTCGATATCGCTCCGGCAAGCGACGTGATAAGAGGAGGAATTGCTTTTGACACAGCTTTGATATACGAAAAGGATAAAAACGTCTCAAAAGATCATATATTTACGCTTTTTAAAAGCAAATCTGAAGCTTTGCAAAAATATTTAGGCTCTTATCAAAAAGATAAAACCTATTTTGAGATGATTTTTAACGAAAGTATCAATAATCTTGATATAGGCTCGGCTGTGGAATTTATGGGATTTAATGTCGGAAAAATAATCGATATAAAAAGCAGATACAATTCTAACAAAAGAAATATCCAGTCAAATATTTTAGTCTCCATAAACACATCTTCATTCAGCGAGAGACTAAACAAAAAAGAGGGGTTTGAAAATCTAAAAAAGGCTGTAAAAGAAGGGCTTAGAGCAAAAATAGTTTCAAACTTTATAGGAAGCGGATATATCGATTTGGTTTTTACAGAAGATAAAAATTCATCTTTAGGGAAAAAGGGAAATTTTTACTCCTTTCCCACAATCTCAAATGACGGCAAAAATATGCTAAAAACCGCCCAAGAGATAATGCTGATGATTAAAAATATGAAATTGGATAAAATAGCCCAAAGAATCGATAAAATTTTGAAAAATAGCGAAGCTCCTTTAAAAGAGAGCATAATCAACATAGAGAAAACTACAAAATCGCTTCAAAAGATAGCAAAAGAGTTTGAAAAAATAAGCTCTTCAAAAGAGGTGGAGAATCTTCCGCAAAATCTAAACGAAACGATTAAAAAACTTCAAACCTCTTTGGATTCTTTAAATTCTCTTTTGAAAAATTCAAATGATAAACTAAACGGAGAGCTGTCCATATCTTTAAAAAATATGAATGAAGCGGCAAAAATATTGCAAAGAGTTCTTTTGAAAGTGGAGAAAAAGCCAAACTCTTTGATTATGGGAGATTAGATGAGAAATATTTTGATTTTAGCTATTTTTCTTCTTGGCGGATGCGGGGGGAGTTTTTATTATACCTTTAAAATTGAGCCTATAAACAAAAACTCCCTCTCTTTGATAAAAGATTATATCGCTTTAGAGGAGATGGAAATCCCAGATTACCTTAAACAAAACCATATAGCCATAATGGAGAAAAACCGCGTAACTTTTCTATCTGCTAAATGGAGCGAACCGGTTGAACAACTCTTAAAAAAAGAGACAATATCTTTCTTTATGAAAGAGAAATCAATAGGAGTGATAGAATATCCGTGGCAAGGCGACATAAAAGCAAAAGATGTAATAAAAATAACAATTGAAGATTTCATATATAAAAATGGAAATGTTGTTTTGGAGGGATACTACTTTTTGAAAAAAAATGGCAAAATTTATAAAAAGCTATTTTTTTATAAAGAAAAATGCGACAAAAATGCTGAAAATATCGTAAAAACGATGCAAAAACTCTATAAAAAACTGCTAACCGATATAAAGGCAAACCTATGAAAATAGCCACTTTCAACGTAAATTCAATAAATGCAAGAAAAGATTTGATTAAAAGATGGCTTTTAGAAAAAAACAGCGTAGATATTTTGGCTTTTCAGGAGATAAAGTGCGAGGAGAGCAAATTTCCTTTTGAAGAGTTTAACGAACTTGGATATGAGTGCGAAATATTCGGCCAAAAAGCCTATAACGGAGTGGCAATCTGCTCAAAATTTGAGATAAAAGAGATAAAAAAGGGTTTTGGAGATCCTTTTTGGGACTCTCAAAAAAGATTTATAGAGGCAAAAATAGAAGATTTGACTCTAATAAACATCTATGCCCCGCATGGAGAGATAGAGGGAGAGAAACATATCTATAAATTAAGATTTTTTGAGAAACTAAAAAATTACATAAAGGAAAATTTCGATTTAAATAAAGATAAATTATGCGTAGTGGGAGATATGAACGTAGCCAAAGATGAAATAGATGTATGGGATCCCGAACTTCTAAGAGAGACAATAGGATTTATGAGCGACGAGAGAGAAACTTTCAAAAATTTCTTATCGATAGGATTAATCGATCTCTTTAGAGAGTGCAAAAAAGATGAAAGCGGCTTTAGCTGGTTTGATTATAGAAACGCCGGAGTTTGGAGAAATGAAGGAATGAGAATAGATTATATTTTAACCTCAAATCCTCTAAAAAATTTATGCAAAGATATTTATGTGGATATGTGGACAAGAAAAAGAAGAAGCCCTACCCCAAGCGACCACGCCCCCGTTGTAGCGGAGTTTAATATTTGAAATTGGGGACCAAAAGAGAGATAGAAACTCGGAGGTTATGGTGGAATAACTTTATAAGCTTCTATCCTCTTTTGGCCGTTGAGATTGTATCATATTTATTTTTTGTTGTAAATATTATTTATTGATAATGTTTTTAGTTTTGAAGAGTTTTTAACACTGCTCTTATCATACATAAATCCCATTCTTTAAAATTCTACGCTTTAAAGCCTCATTTATCTTCTCTCTTAGTCTTATAATATCTACCTTTATATCCTTTCTGCATAAAAAAAGAGCTCTAACACTTATTCTTCTTTATAAGATACTATATCTATATTTATAAAACCCTTCAATAGCTTCAATAAAAACTAAAAATATTTTTTTATATTAAGAAAGATGTAAAAAATAAGTATTAAAATATAGCTGTTTTTTAACTATTTTATAAAGGGAAATTATAAATGTATCTACACACAAAAATTGATAATAAAAATTATGAAAATATAAAAAGACTTGATTTACTGTTTGAAAAAAAATGTGAAAAATATTTAAATAATGATGCAGTTATTATTGGAGAGAAACACTACAGCTACAAAGAGTTAAACGAAAGAGCCAATCAATTGGCACGCTATTTAATCAAAAAAGGGGTAAAACCTGGCAGCAGGGTTGGTATTTTGCTTGATAAGTCGCTTAATACCTATGTAACACTGCTTGCGATATTAAAAGCAAATGCAGCATATGTGCCTTTGGATATTACATTTCCAATAGAGAGGATTAAGTATATTGTAAATGATGCAAATATCTCTATGATGGTAAGCCACTCAAGTTTTGAATTTATTTTTAAAGAGCTTGAAGTTGAGCATATTTTTTTAGATAAAGAGCAAGACTTAATACAAAGCCAGGAAAAGAGCAATCTTTCTAAAAAAGAGAGGCTTAATGCAAAAGAGAATCTATGCTACATTATCTATACTTCTGGGACAACCGGAAATCCAAAAGGCGTAGCAATAGAACATAGAAGCATTGCCCATTTTGTGCAGGTTGCTTCTAAAGCTTACGGAATAAAAGAGAGTGATAGAGTCTATCAGGGTATGATTATTGCTTTTGATTTTTCTGTCGAAGAGATTTGGGTGCCGCTTATTAGCGGAGCAGCTCTTGTGCCTGCAAAATCTGCTAAATGTATGTTAGGAGAGGAGCTTAATGACTATTTGATAAAAAATAGAGTCTCTGTGCTATGTTGCGTGCCAACACTGCTTGCTACACTTGAGAAAGATATTCCAACGCTT
>JALVCR010000103.1 GCA_027009865.1 Campylobacterales bacterium | reverse complement strand
CGTTTCCCCATCCAAGAGTCGAAAAAGGCCAAAGACCAGAGCTAAACCAGGTATCTAAAACATCCGGATCTTGATAGATGTTTTTGCTTTTGCATTTTGGACACTCTTTTGGATTATCCTCTTCGCTTGCCCATTCGTATCCGCAATCTTTGCAGTAAAATACCGGTATTCTATGCCCCCACCAAAGCTGTCTGCTTATACACCAGTCATGCAAATCTCTCATCCATGCGTTAAAGGAGTTTACCCAGTGGGGAGGGAAAAATTTTGCCTCTTTATTGTTTACTTTCTCTATCGCCTCTTTTGCAATCTCTTTTTTGACAAACCACTGTTCGGAGATATAGGGCTCTATTACGTTTTTGCATCTGTAGCAGTGTCCCACTTGATGGATATGATCTTCTATTTTTTCTATAAATCCCTCTTCTTTTAGCCTTTTTACAACTATCTCTCTTGCCTTTAATCTCTCCAAGCCTTCAAATTCGCCGCACTCTTTATTTAATATTCCTTTTTCGTCAAAACATTTTATAAATTGCAGGTTGTGTCTTTTGCCCACTTCATAATCGTTTGGATCGTGAGCCGGGGTAACCTTAACAACTCCCGTTCCAAACTCCATATCGACATGCTCGTCGGCTATTATCTCTATTTCTCTCTCTATTAATGGCAGTTTTACTTTTTTGCCTATTAAATTTTTATATCTTTCATCGTTTGGGTTTACCATAACGGCGGTATCGCCAAAATATGTCTCAGGTCTTGTGGTGGCTACTACGACATATCCCCCCTCATCGGCAAACGGATATCTTATATGGTATAGCTTCCCTTTATGCTCTTCATATTCAACCTCTATATCGCTTAAAGCTCCATCATGTGTGCACCAATTTACCATATAGTTTCCGCGATATATAAGCCCTTCGTTATATAGTTTTACAAAAGCTTTCTTAACGGCGTTTTTTAAGCCTTCATCCATTGTAAATCTTGTTCTGCTCCAAGCTGGGGAGACTCCAAGCCTTCTCATCTGATGCAAAATTATTCCGCCGCTATACTCTTTCCACTCCCAAACTTTCTTTAAAAACTCCTCTCTTCCAAGCTCCTCTCTCGTAACTCCCTCTTTTAAAAGGCGTTTTTCAACCACATTTTGAGTGGCGATTCCGGCATGATCCAATCCCGGTTGCCACAATGTCTTATATCCGTCCATTCTTTTGTATCTGACCATGATATCTTGAAGAGTAAATGTAAGAGCGTGGCCTATATGAAGGGTTCCCGTTACGTTTGGAGGAGGCATCATAATGCAGAAATTTCTATTTTTTTGTATTTCTTTGTTTCCGTCTATTTCAAAATAGCCTCTCTCTTCCCAGATTTTATAAAATTTGCTTTCGGATTGTTTAGGGTCGTAAGTGCTTTTTTTACTCATAAATTTTACCTCGGGAAAATTATTTTTAGGGTGGATTATAGCTAAAATAGGCTTAAAGGAGTGAAAAGTTTTGGCGCGCCCAAGAGGATTCGAACCTCTGACCTTTTGAACCGCAATCAAATGCTCTATCCAGCTGAGCTATGGGCGCTTTTTGGAAATTGAATTCTATCTTAAAGTCGCTTAAAGAAATATATTGTCTTTTATTTAAATATTGCTTTATTATTTTTTTTCTAATCCTAAATTGGGTATAATCGCTTAAAAATAATATCTAAAATATTTAAAGGCAGGCAATGATAAAAAAAATTGAATATATACTCTATACTTTACTTTTATCTCTTTTTGTTAATGAAAATATTTTAGCGAATGTCTATTATGTAAGCAGTAATGAGAATGGGGATATCAAAATAGTTGATGAAAATAATATCAGTTCTTTTGAAACTTTAAACAAATTATTTAATTTTATAAGTTCTGGAGATAAAGTCTTATTTAAAAGAGGAGATAAATTTAAAACTGATATAAAAATAGAAAACAAAAGTGGCATCTATTTAGGGGCATATGGAAATACAAATAGATCTTTGCCTGTTATTTATTTAAAAGATAATATAGCAATAAATAAAAGAGATATTGAGATAGCCTATCCAAGAGATTTTGGAGAAGAGTTTGGAGATAATAGCTGGAAAAATTTATCAAATTATTTTGAAAATATATATAACTCTTTAGCCTATTTTACTGGATTAAAAAGCAAAATAGCAAAATCGTTTCAAGATGTAAAAAATAAAGTTTATGAAATTGCAAGATTTAAATTCCCGTATTATAAATATAGATATTTCGATCCAAACGCTATAAGACTTTGGATGGGAAATAGAGAAATTTTAAAGGCTTTATGTTTTGAAGAATTAAATTGTACCGATTGCAAATATAAAGTAAGATGGTTTTACGAACAGCAAAATAATTATCTCTATCTTTTTAGTATGGATCCAAATTTAGAGCTTAGAGATATTGTAGATTTTCTATATTTTAACAATCCAGATTATGCCACACTCAAGCTTATAAATAGTAAAAAGATAGATATTAAAAATCTTGATATAAGAGATGGGAAATACTCTATTGTTATAAGAGGCGGAGAGGATATTAATATAACTTCTTCTATTGTGGGTAAAGGAGCTTTTACGGGAATATATGTAACTAACGATATGGATGATTTTAAGAAAGGTTCTAAAAATATTTTGATAGATAAATGCCTGATAGATGGGGATTTTAAGTTTGATTATAGATTTAGCTCTCTTAGAAATTCTCAAGATGGAATATTTTTTTTAAACAACGTACAAGATAGCACTGTTTCAAATTCAAGATTTTATCATTGGGGTCATACAGGTATAAATCTTTCGGTATCAGATAGAAATCAGTTAAACCTTAGCGAGCAGGAGATAAGGGAATATTTTGGTGTTAAGAGGAATAGAATAATTAAAAATACTTTTGATGGAAAAGATATGCCTTATATGAGGGCTATCAGTTTTGACAATAGAGGTTGTGAAAATAATATCTTTTCTCAAAACGTTATTAAAAACATGAGAGTTCGAAGCCAGATAAACGGTAGTGAAAATATAATTAGCTACAATATTGTTTATAATGTTCAAAATTCTCAAATAAAAATGGATCAGGGATACGGCAGCGGACAGGGGTTTCAGTTTGAGGCTTACGGCTCTTTGAATATCTCTTCTAAAAATGTAGTAAGTAAAAATTTAATTATAAAAACTGATGAAGCGGCTATATCTATAAGCAGCCGAAGCGGATATGGAAATATAGAAGATAATAATATAACAGACAATATAATAATAGATTGCGGAAATAATGTTTTTCAAAATCCAAAAAAAGATTATAATAAAACTTCCTTTGACATTATAGATATAGATAATGATTATTCAACAATAAAAGCAAATAATTTTATAGCTAATAAAGTTTACACTCCTTATGAAACTTCTTTTGTTTTTTATAGGGGAGAAATTTTGGATATAGAAAATTTCAATAAATATCCAAAAGAAGGAGATGCAATAAAAAATAATCTTTTATTTACTTTTATAGATACCTCAAAAGTGGATGAGTTTGATTATGATAGCAAAAATTTTGTTTTAGATGATAAATATCTATTTATTTATAGACTTTATTTAAATACTTTAAAAAGATTTCCAGGACAAAATGGACTTTTTTATTGGTATGGCAGGTTAAAAAGTATTGATTCAAATGAGAACAAAAAAGACAGTGCTTTGGATATATCTAAATTTTTCTTTTTCTCAAAAGAGATGCAAGAGGCAAATTTGTCTAATGAAGAGTATGTAGAGAGACTTTACAATACTCTTTTAAATAGGAAATCTGATGAAGGTGGTAAAAAGTATTGGATTGAAATCATAGAAAAGAATCATATTAAAAAGGAGGTGATTTTTTATCAGTTTATAGTATCCAAAGAGTTTAAAGATTTGGCTAAAAGCTACAATATAGAGGTCTATACTCCAAAAGGTTTGCTTGAATCTTTTGTAGAGAGGCTATATTTGCTAATTTTGGAGAGAATGTTTGACGGCAGTGGAAGAGCTTATTGGACAAATGAACTTTTAAGCGGTAAAAAAAGCGCTTCAGATATTGTTAAGAATTTTTTTCATTCAAAGGAATTTTTGGATAAAAATATAACAAATAAGAGATTTGTCTATCTTTCATATATGGCTATTTTAAATAGGCAGCCTGATAAAAATGGATGGGATTTTTGGGTTTCAAAGCTTGAAAATAATGCTACAAGAGATGATATAATAAACGGTTTTCTCTCTTCTAAAGAGTTTGAAAAATTAGCTTCTGAATATTCTATTAAAAATATAAAATAAATTCTCCTCCTTTTATAAGTTATCTATTAATTTTAATTTTTCTCCTTCCCTTTCCTCTTTTTGTAAAAATATATTTGATTTAAGAATTAATTTTTATTTTTTGTGTTATACTTTTTATAAAAATAAAAATTAATATATTTATTTTATATAAATAACAAAAAAGGATAGAAAATGTTATTTAACTCTTATGAATTTATATTTGTTTTCCTTCCAATATCGTTTTTTATCTATTTTTATTTAAATAACTTAAAACTATTTAAACATGCAAAACTGTTTTTGCTGTTTGCATCTCTGTTTTTTTATAGCTGGTGGAATATAGATTATCTGCCTTTGATTTTAGCTTCAATGGTTTTTAACTATATCATAGGAGTTAAATTATCAAAAAAAGATTTTCCTTATAAAAGAAAACTTTTAATTTTTGGTATATTAAGTAATGTATTTCTTTTAGGATATTTTAAATATTCTGATTTTTTTATAGAAAATATCAATTTTTTAACAGGAAGCAATATCAGTTTATTGCATTTAGCTTTGCCTCTTGCCATAAGTTTTTTTACTTTTCAGCAAATTGCTTATTTAGTTGACAGTTATAGAGGAGAAACTAAGGAGTATGACTTTTTAAATTATGCTGTTTTTGTTACATTTTTCCCACAACTAATAGCTGGTCCTATTGTTCATCACAAAGAGATGATGCCCCAATTTGAAGATAAAAATAAAAAATATATAAATTATAAAAATATTGCTTTAGGGATTTCAATTTTTGCATTGGGACTTTTTAAAAAGGTGGCTATAGCTGATACTCTTTCAGTTTATGCGGTAAATGGTTTTGATTTAGCTTCTTCTTTGAAGTTTATAGAAGCTTGGGTTACGGCTCTATCTTATACTTTTCAGTTATATTTTGATTTTAGCGGCTATACAGATATGGCTATAGGAGCAGCTTTACTGTTTAATATAAAACTTCCGATAAATTTCAATTCTCCTTATAAAGCTTTAAATATTCAAGATTTCTGGAGAAGATGGCATATAACTCTTAGCAGATTTTTAAGAGATTATGTTTATATACCTCTTGGAGGAAGCAGAAAGGGAGATTTAGTAACTTATAGAAATCTGTTTTTAACTTTTTTAATTGGGGGTATTTGGCATGGAGCTGGATGGACGTTTGTGTTTTGGGGAGCTTTGCACGGTATCGGAATGGTTGTGCATAGAATCTGGCAAAAAATAGGTTTTAAGCTTCATAAATTTATAGCATGGTTTATTACTTTTAATTTTGTAAATATAACATGGGTTTTCTTTAGAGCCAAAGATTTTGACGATGCTATTAAGGTTTTGAAGGGAATGTTTGGTTTAAATGGAGTAGTTCTTCCTTTCTCTCTTTCTGAAAAATTTAGATTTTTAGTTGATTATGGAGTAGAATTTAATAGAATAATGGAAAATATAGACGCCAATACAAGTATTTTGGTTATAATTTTTGCAGTGTTTGCGATTTCTGTATTTGCCAAAAACAGCTATGAATTTTTGGTTAGTTTTAGGCCTAAAAAAGTATATCTTTTTATTACAAGTCTACTTTTTGCTATAGCGATTTTAAAACTAAATCAAATATCTGAGTTTTTGTATTTTAATTTTTAGAAAGATATATATATGATGTGGAAGAGATATATATCCGGGACAATTCTCTTAACTTTTTTATTTGTTTTTTTAGTTGGCGTTATAAATTACATAATAGATCCATATTATATATTTCATAGCAATTTTTTGAAGGTAAACGAATATATAAACGAAAGATATAATAAGATAGAGTATTTAAAAAATGCTCATAATAAATATGACTCCTACATTTTCGGCTCTTCAAGAGCTTCTTGTCTTATAAACGAGGATTTTGAAAAATATATTAAAAATTCCCACTTTTATAATATGACAATGAGTGTGGCCACTTTGAGCGAAGAAGATAAAATTTTAAGATATATGATAGATAACCGTTATAATATAAAAAATATAATCCTTTCGGTGGATATAGATATAAATCTCCATTACGCTTTTCACAATAACGATTACTTAAGATACAATCACTATCTAATCACAAAAGAGAATCCGATTCTTTTTTATTACAGATATTTAAGCGCTTTTTCCTATAAAGTGATGTGGGATAAAATAAAAGTAAATTTGGGCAAAAAAGAGAAAACTCCGCATGCCTTTTATGATCTTGAAAACTCTGGGAGGTTTTTTTTTAAAACGGAAGAAGAAAAGATAGCCAAAGATCCTATTGGATATATCAAAAGTTTAAAAGAGTTAAATATAAACAAGGTTTCAAGAACGATAATTTTAAAAGAAGAGATTTTTAAACAAAATATGAATGCTTTTAGGGATATTGTTTCTCTCTGTAAAAAACATAATATAAATTTAATAGTTTTAATCCCCCCTCATAACTACAATATAATGAATAAAATGGATATAAAAAGCTATTTTACTCTTTTAAAAGAGATGGCAAAAATTTATCCTTTTTGGAATTTTAGCGGATATAATAAAGTTACCGAAAATAACCGATATTTTTATGAAAGCACCCACTTTAGACCTCTTGTAAGCCCATGGATAGCTCAAAGAATCTTTGAAAATAGAGGAGTTGAAGGATTTGGAGAGTATGTAAATTCCAAAAATATAGAAAACTATTTGAAGAAAAAAGAGGAAGAGATAAAAAAAGAAGAGAAAAAATGGCTTTAGATGGCAGTAAAAGATTGATAAATTACCGATTTGTAGATTTTCATTAATCTGTTCATAAAATTCTTTAGAAGTTATAAGCGGGATATCTTTGCTTATAAAATTTTTGTCATTAGAAATAATTAGATCGCAATTTTGCTTTTTGGCTAAAATATATTGTAGAGTATCTTCTAAATCTTGATATCCTTTATCTTTTAACATTAATTTGCAAACATCTTCTATCTCTTTATTAGAGAAATAAATAATATTTAAAGTTTTAATAATATTTTGAATATTTAAAAGAGCTTGATTTCTATCTCTTTTGGAATCTATATAATAAATTGTAGTAATTAAATCACAACTTGTATAAATAACGCTTTCATTTTTTATCAAATATTTATAAATTTCTAAACTATATTTATGCATTTTTCTATCTATATTAAATATATCAATAAAAATATTTGCATCAATAAATACTTTCATTCCATGCTGCCTTTAACCTTTTGCAATACTTTAAAATCATCTTTTTCAAATTGCTCTAAAAAGCTGTTTTTTGAAGATTTGGCAAATTTGACAATATTGTCTAAAGCATTCAATTTTTCTTGAATTCTTTTCTTTTTTTTCTCTTCTAAATATTTTTTAAACTCTTTAGCCATCTCTTTTGATAGAAAAACACCTCTTAATTGATGTGTTTTTTTATCTTCTATTTCAACATAATCATATTTTTTTAGTATATTTGAGTTTCTGATTAAATCTCTTATTCCAACTCTTATTGTTGCCATATTTTATCCTTGTTGTCTTTTGATAGATTATAGCAACTTATGTTTCAAAATACAATAATGCCAATAATGAAAAAAAAGAGAAGAGGCTTTAGCCGGCAGCGATTCGTATTATATCGTTATAGATGGTAAAAAGCATAAGGGTTAAAAGAAGGACCCATCCGCCTATTGTAAGTTTATATAAAATATCTTCGTTTGGAGGTTTTCTAAAAATCATTTCATAAAGATTAAATATTATATGTCCTCCGTCAAGTGCGGGAATCGGTAAGAGATTTAAAACTCCAAGATTAACCGAAATTAAAGCCGTTAATCCAAATAAAGCCGCAATTCCAACTTCTGCAGCTTTGGAGGTTACCTGAACTATTGAGATAACTCCTCCCATCTGATTTAGTGGAACTATTCCCTCTATTAGTTTTTGAAGCCCTTTTACAATAAGATATGAAGCGTCTATTGTTTTTTGATAGGCATATTTTAAACTCTCTAAGAATCCAAGATGCAAAGTTACCAAATCTCCGCTTGGCATAATTCCTATCGCTCTTTTTTTCACTGTCTCGTTAAATATATTTTTAAGTTCTATAATTTTTGGAGTAACTTTGATGTTTTTTATTTTATCTCCTCTTTTTATTGTAAAAATTAAAGTGCCGGTAGAGTTTTTTATAATTTCGCTAAGATCACCCCATGTTTTTATCTCTATTCCGTTTATTTTAATTATTTTATCTTTTGGTTTTAGATTTGCCTCTTTTGCCGGAGAATTTGGGGATACCTTTCCTATTACGGGAGCAAGCTCTTTAACTCCCATAAAAGCTATTGCAAGATAAAGAATGAAAGCCAAAAGAAAATTGGCAAAAGGGCCGGCAAAAAGAATTATAATTCTTTGCCAAGGTTTTTTTGCATTGTAGCTGTCTTTATCTTTGCTTCTTTTTAAAGGGTCTAAATCATCTTGCCCTTTCATTTGAACATATCCGCCAAGAGGTATGGCGCTTAGGCAGTAATTTGTTTTTCCATATTTCTTACAAAACAGTTTTTTACCAAATCCTATGCTAAAAACCTCTACTGTAACGCCAAACATTCTCGCGGCCAAAAAGTGTCCCAGCTCATGAAAAAATATAAGAAAAGATAATACTAAAATAGATACTAAAAGTCCCACTAACTAACTCCTTTTATATAGCCGCGAATATACTCAAATCCAGAATATAAAGTTATAGCGACCGCTATCCACAAAAGCGCTTCTCCTCCCGGCCAATCCATTATCAAAAATCCTATAGCAAACATTTGAAAAACAGTTTTTAATTTTCCACTAAAAGATGCCGCTACGCTTATTCCCTCTCCTATGGCGGCCACTCTAAGACCGGTTATGAAAAATTCTCTTGTCATAATCAGATAGATTGCCCAAGGATTTGCTCTTCCAATATACATAAGTCCCAAAAATGCAGCTAAAGTGAGCATTTTATCCGCTAAAGGATCAAGTATTGCTCCAAGCGTTGTAATCTGATTCCAATTTCTCGCTATATATCCGTCAAAAAAGTCGGTAATGCTTGCTATTACAAAAAGCAAAGCGGCAAAATAGTTAAGCCAAGAGGGATGAATTCCCTCAAAAAGCTCTCTGTTTACCAAAAACAGATACATCAAAGGCGCTATTAAAATTCTCAAAAGAGCGAGAAGATTGGGAAGATTCATCATCTAAACGAGGTTCCTCCATCTACTATTAGAGTCTGTCCCGTAATCCAAGATGCTTTATCGCTGCATAAAAATAGACATGCTCCCGCTATATCTTCAGGCTGTCCCATTCTATTTAGCGGAGATCTTTTTATTGTCTCAGCTTTTACTTCTTCATAGTTTGTAAAAGCTTTCAATGCATCCGTCTCTATCGGCCCTCCGCTTACCGCGTTTACTCTTATATTTTTTTCTCCAAGCTCTTGGGCTGCATATTTTACCATCGTCTCGACTGCCGCTTTGTTTGTTCCATGTCCGGCGTAATTTTCAATATAAACCAGATTTCCGGTAGAAGAGATGGATAAAATTACTCCTCCGCCATTTTTTTCCATTCTCTTTGCGGCTTCCTGAGCTCCTATGACAAAAGCCGTAACAGTGGCGGTATAGATATTGCAAAGCCCTTTTGGTCTTAATTTCATAAATTTTCCATATCCCCCGACAACTGCTCTTCCGGAAATTATGGCGTTTGAGATGAAAAAATCTATTGTGGGGAAATCTTCATCTATTCTTTTAAAAAGCTCTTTATACTCTTGGGGTTCTAAAATATTTAAAGGATAGCATCTTGCTTTTATTTTGTAAGTTTTTTCAAGATCTTCTTTTATCTCTTTTGCTTTCTCTTCGTTTGAATTGTATGTAAACGCTATATTTACGCCGTTTTTGGCAAATTCATATACGATTGCCTTTCCTATTCCTCTTGTGCCTCCGCTTATGACTAAAGTTTTTCCTTTCATCTAAAAGCCTTTGATATCATATTTTTTCAAAGTATTTTCAATTTTTTTCATATTCTCTTTGCTTGGAGCTACGAGAGGGAGTCTATACTCTAAACTCTCAAGAAGCCCTGCTATATGCATTGCCGCTTTTATAGGAATCGGATTGCTCTCGCAAAAGAGATCTCTGTTTATTTCAAAGAGATGATCGTTTATAGCTTTTGCCTTTTGATACTCTCCATCTAAGGCAAAATGGACAAGAGATGCTATCTCATTTGGAAGAATATTTGAAGTTACCGATATTACTCCTTTTCCCCCATTTGCCAAAATAGGATAATTTATCATATCATCCCCGCTGACTACGGATAGATTAGGATTGCTTGATAGAAGCTCTACGGTTCTTGCCATCGACCCTGTGGCCTCTTTTATTGCGTAAATATTATCAAAATCTCTTGTTAATCTGTTTACTGTCTGGGGCAAAAGATCAACTCCCGTTCTTCCCGGCACATTATAGAGCATTACCGGAATTGAAACCGCTTTTGCGATTGAGGCAAAGTGCTGATATAAACCTTCTTGGGATGGTTTATTGTAATAAGGAGTTACTGAGAGTATTCCGTCAGCTCCGCTTGCTTCGGCAAATTGAGCCAAACTTATAGCTTCTCTTGTAGAGTTGCTTCCAGCTCCCGCTAAAACTTTTACTTTTGTTCCTTTGCATATTTCAACAGCGGCTTTTATGCACTCTTGATGCTCTTCATGGCTTAAAGTGGCGCTCTCTCCTGTTGTCCCTACCGGAACGATTGCGTCTATTTTATTTTTTATCTGTCTTTTTATAAGTTTTTCATAGGTGTTAAAATCGATTTTCCCATATTTAAACGGTGTAATTAAAGCCGTCATTGCTTTTAGGGGTTGGTGGTTCATTTCTCTTCCTTTCTTAAAATGACTGTTGTAGAGTTTTCTTTTGTAAAATATTTTTTTACAACTTCTTGAATATCTTCTGTTTTTAAAGCATTTATCTTATCTTCATATTCCAAAAGAGGCTTTATATCTCCTCTTGCAAGATAGCTTCCAAAAAGGCTTGCTAAAGAGCTTGAGTTTTGCATTCCAAAAATAAAATCGGCTTTCGTGTTTATTTTAATCTTATCCAAATCCTCTTTTTTTATTCCCTCTTTTTTAATCTTTTCTATCTGATTCCAAAACTCCTTTTCTACCGTTTCGGCTTTTACTTTCGGATTGCAGACGGCTAAAAACAAAAAGAGTCCTGGATCTTTATTTTCCATATTGTAAGCATATAGCTGATTTACAAGTCTTTTTTTATCTATTAAAATTTCATTTAATTTGCTGCTTTTTCCGCTGCTTAGATATTCGCTTAGAGCGGAGAGTTTTACTTGGTCTGGATGTTTAAAGTCTGGAATATGAAAAGCTATCGCTATTATCTCAACTTCGCTCTCTTTATGGATATAAACTCTTTTTTCTCCGTCTTGTTTTGGTTCTGTTTCATGCACTTTAGGAATATCGCAGCAGTTTTTTATATCCTTAAAATATTTCTCAGCCTCTTTAAAAACCTCTTGATAAGAGATATCCCCGGCTACCAAAACAATGGCATTTTTTGGCTGATAGTAGGTTTTGTGAAAATTTCTTATATCATCTATTGTCCAATTTTGAATATCTTTCATAAATCCTATCGGAGTCCAGTGGTATGGATGATAGATATAGGCATTGTTAAAGAGCCTGAAATATAGGTATCCTATCGGAGAGTTGTCTGTCCTCCATCTCCTCTCTTCCGCTACAACCTCTCTTTCGGTTTTAAATTCATCCTCTTTTAAATTTAGATTTTGCATAAGCTCAGCAAAAAGTTTTAAAGACTCGGATAGATTTCTTGAAGCGCTTTTTATAAAGTAGTGGGTATAATCAAATCCGGTGGAGGCGTTGTTTACTCCCCCGTAGCTTTTTACTATTTTATCAAATTCTCCGGCTTTTAAATTTTTTGTGGATTTGAAATTCATATGCTCAAGCATATGGGCTATTCCGCTTTTCCCCATAACTTCATTTCTGCTTCCGACTTTATAAAATATGTCGGTTGTGATTACTCCGCTGTGGTTTCGCATAGGAATTACTACTATTTCGAGTCCGTTTTTTAAAGTTTTTGTATAATATTTAGGTAGTGAACTGCTGCTCATCAATACTCCTGTTATAATAAATAAAAGTAAAAATATCTTTTTCAACTTTTTCTCCTATCTGTTTGCGCCTACTGCTTCTTTGATGTTTTTTAAGCCGTCTCTTTCCATAAGCTCTAAAATCTCTTGATTTATATTTTTTGCTAAAGAGGGGCCTTTGAAAACGAGGGCGCTTAAAACTTCCACTAAGCTTGCCCCCTCTTTTATTCTTTCGTAGGCCTCTTTTGCTGAATCTATCCCCCCGACACTTATTAAAATTGTCTTTTTGAAAAAGGCTTTGGCTATCTCTTTAAACATTAAAAAGCTTTTTTCTCTTAAAACTTTTCCGCTAAGACCTCCGAAATTTTTAGCCTCTTTAATCAAAGAGTAATCCATTGTCGTATTTGTGGCTATTATTCCTCCCGCTCCGTTTTCTATTGCCGTTTGGCAAAGAAGAAGAGCTTTATCTATATCCATATCGGGAGCCAGTTTTAAGAGGATAGGTTTGCTTGTCAAATTTTTAGCCTCTTTAAAAAGCTCTTTTATAAAAATTTCGTT
>JALVCR010000102.1 GCA_027009865.1 Campylobacterales bacterium | reverse complement strand
CAACATAAAGATAGGCATGATTTGAGAGAGTAATTCCTTCATCCTTATAAGCTTTTAAAACCGCTCTTGAGTAATTGTATTCTGGAGCATAATAGCTGTAAATCTCAACATTCTCAGCCGCTCCTTTAGCCTTTGGATTTACTCCTTTTGCGGCTATCGTTCCGGTTAAAAAAGTAGCATGAGGATGATAAGGCTGTCTTTGATTCTCTTCACCCATTATATGAATTCTGCTTCTTCCATCTTTTTGGAATTCCTGATGAGTTACTCTAACCTTTCCCCAATCTACAACAGCTATCTTAACTCCTTCTCCGCTTAAATTATAAGGCTCTTTCCATAAAAGAGGAAGTTTCAAAAGTTTCATAGCTTCGTAATTTGTGCTTGAATGCAAATATTTTGGAATTTCATAAGAGTTATAATCATAATCTATATCTATATCTTTTGCAAAAAGCGAAGAAACGGCCGCCAACGATAGAAAAAATAATTTTCTTTTTCTATTCATTCATTATATCCTTCAATAATTATTTTAATTTAGCTTTCTATAGAATATAATAGTATAATCATCTTTAATTTATTATAAAATTATTAATCATTATCTTCAATTTTCTTTTATAAAGATTTTATTATAAAGTCTACTTGAAAGTTGAACTTTTTTTCGATAATATTTTTCCACAAATTAAAAATAAGAGAGGAAATGAAAAACAGTCTTAAGTTATCTGAAAATTTCAGAAAAAAGATGGCTGCTGCTTTCTTAATAATTATCTTATCTATAGCACTGATTTTAGGAACAATAAACCTTTTTTATATTTTCCTTTTTGGAAATTTTCATAAAATAGATAAAAACGCCTATAGAAGCGGCCAGCTTTATACAAAAAATCTTTTAAATAAACTCCAAAAATATAAAATCAAATCCATTATAAATCTAAGAGGGGAAAATACTTTCAAAAGTCCTTGGTATGAGTATGAGAAGAAAATAGCAAAAGAGCTTAACATAACTTTAATTAATTTCAAAATAGGTTCAAGAGATTACATAGATTTTAACAAATCAATGCAGCTTGTAAATATTTTAAAAAAAGCTCCAAAACCGGTTTTAATTCATTGCAGATCGGGAGCCGATAGAACATCTTTTGCCGCCGCTTTATATGAGTTTGCAATAAAACATAAAAGCGTTCAAAAAGCAAAAGAGCAACTATCCTTTTATTATGGGCATCTGCCCTATTTTGGGAGTAAAACTATAGAGATGGATAAAAGTTTTAATGATTTTGTTAAAAAATATTTAGAGAAAAATAGTAATAAGTAAAAGAAAAAATTCAATTTAAAATAGAGTAAAAAGGGTAAAATAAGTTAATTTTAATTAACTTTGTTGTATCATTAAAATAATTATAGAATATAAGTATATTATTTAGAAGGAATTAAAAAATGAAATATTTGATAATATTTACTATATTTTTGTTTTTTTGCTCTTCAAATCTTTATTCAAAAAGTTATACGGCAATACAAAGAATGATAGTAAACAAAAATTTCCAAAATGATGAAAAAGCAAATATGATAGAAGCAATGCTAAAACAGAAAAAGTATAAAAATGATATCAATTTTATAGATAAGCATGGATATACCGCCTTAGATTTAGCTGTAATCCATAATTCCCCTAAAATAGTTGAAATTTTATTGGGAAACGGAGCAAATCCTAATATGAAAGATAAAAACGGATACACTCCTCTTCATAGAGCCATCATAAGATATTCCTATGAAATAGTAGAACTTCTCTTAAAACATAAAGCAGACCCAAATATTAAGGATAAACATGGATACACTCCGCTTCACAGAGCTGTTATACAGCAAGATCCAAAATTAGTAACACTTTTGCTTAAATACGGAGCCAATCCCAATATTAAAGATTCGCACGGATTTACTCCTCTTGAGAGAGCTTTCATGTTTGAAGATATAGATATGGCTTATAAAATAGGAGAGCTTCTTTTAAAACATAAAGCAGACCCTTTCGTTACAGACAGGAGAGGAAGAACTCTTTTTGATAAACTCTCTTCGGCAAAAGGAGAGCAAAAGAAACTTCTTCAGCTTCTAATAAAATATGCAAAGTAAAAAGCGAAAAACCGCTTTTTACGATATTGCTTTTAAAACTATCTCTTTTGCCTCTTTTTGTATAAGTTTTAGATGCTCTTTTGAGATAAAGCTTTCTGCATAAATTTTATAGATATCCTCCGTTCCAGACGGTCTTGCAGCAAACCATCCGTTTTTGGTTACAACTTTAACTCCTCCGATAGGAGCGTTGTTTCCGGGAGCATTAGTGAAAATATCTATAATCTTCTCTCCGGCCAATGTATCGGTAGCTATATCCTCTTTTGATAGATTCTTAAGTCTTTTTTTCTGCTCTAAAGTAGCCGGAGCATCTATTCTTTCATAATAGGAAACTCCAAACTCTTTTTCAAAATCTTTATAAATCTCGTAAGGATCTCTCCCCTCTTTTGCAAAAATTTCAGCTGATAGAAGATTTAGAATAATTCCGTCCTTATCTGTTGTCCAGACTTTCGCATCTTTTCTAAGAAAAGACGCTCCCGCGCTCTCTTCTCCTCCAAAACCTATCTCTTTGTTTAAAAGAGGCTCCACAAACCACTTAAAACCGACAGGAACCTCCAAAACCTCCCTATCAAGAGAATTTGCCACTCTGTCTATCATCGAGCTTGATACCAAAGTTTTGCCAATTTTTAAACTTTTTGGCCACTCTTTTCTGTTTTTGAAAAGATACCAGATAGCTACGCTTAAATAGTGGTTTGGATTCATAAGAGAGCCGCTTTTTGTTACTATTCCGTGCCTGTCAAAATCTGTATCGTTGCCAAAAGCTATATCAAATCTATCTTTAAGCTCTATCAACGAAGCCATCGCATAAGGAGATGAGCAGTCCATTCTGATTTTTCCGTCATGATCTAAAGTCATAAAAGAGAATGTAAAATCGACATAAGGATTTACTATTTCAAGATCTATTCCGTAAACCTCTTTAATCTTTTTATAGACCTCTATTCCAGAGCCTCCCATAGGATCGACACCTATTTTAAGGGAGCTTCTTTTTATCGCCTCCATATCGATAATATCTTTTAAGCTCTCTACATAAGGAGTTACAAAATCAAACTCCTTTACAAAAGAGCTCTTTTTTGCCTCTTCTATAGAAACTCTCTTTACATCTTTTAAATTATTTTCCAAAATCTCATTGGCTCTCTTTTGAATAATAGAAGTGATATGGGTATCAGCAGGCCCCCCGTTTGGAGGATTGTATTTAAAACCGCCGTCACTTGGAGGATTATGAGAGGGAGTTATAACTATTCCATCACTCAATTTGCTATTTTTAGAATTATGCTCCAAAATGGTAAAAGATATAAGAGGAGTTGGAGTATATCCCCCATCTTTTGCAACTCTTACATCAACTCCGTTTGCCGCGCAAACCTCAATAGCCGTAATTTCAGCCGGAATCGAGAGAGCGTGAGTGTCTTTGCCTATAAAAAGAGGGCCTGTTATATTATTTTGCTTTCTGTATTCGCAAACGGCCTGAGTAATTGCTAAAATATGATCTTCATTAAAACTTTTTTTATAAGAGCTTCCCCTATGTCCCGACGTTCCGAAACTAACTCTTTGGGATTCTATTTTTGGATCTGGTTTTAAAGAGTAGTAAGCCGAAATCAAAGAGGGAATATTCTCAAGCATCTCTTTTGGAACCTTCTTTCCTGCAAGCGGGTGCGCCACAATAAACTCCTT
>JALVCR010000101.1 GCA_027009865.1 Campylobacterales bacterium | reverse complement strand
ACTTATTGCGATACCCCACTCTACGGGATATCCATGTTTGACACTATGACCCGACTGCAAGGGGATTGAGACTTAAAAAATTCGTGAGAAATTAGAAATCTACTTTTTGAAAGTTTTCTATCTTAGTTATTAAAAAACTTGAAAAATGAATAAAAAAACTCCCCCTAAAATCTAAAATATACCCCTCTTTTGAAGAGACAATTTTTTCAAAATTTCCCCATTTTAAAAACTTAAAACGGTTTAAGACAGCTTGTAAAAAAGAAGAAAATCAAAAAAGCTATTGAGTATGTAAAATATGAAGATGAGCTTATAAAGCTTCAAATTGAACAAAAATAAAAAAAGGTAATGAGTATTTTTGAAGGCAGAGATGCCCCTAAAAAGGGCGGAGCTATAAAAAGATTTACAATACATAATTTTTAATAGATATCATACTTTCCAAAAATTATTGAAACATTTAAATTTAAAGAGACATTAGGCCTGAAACTATGATCTCTGTCCCAATAAAGGGCTGGAATTACATTAAAATATACCCAACGATTTGGCAAAATATGCCTATATACCGTTTTTAATTCGTAAGTTGAAACTTTTGGCATATGATTTTCAAAATCTTCGGTGCTACCGGCTACAGTTGCACTATAAATTAAATCATCTCTCTTTGTTAAATGTTGAAAAAGCATAAGAGAGTGGGCTATTTCAAAAGAGTCCTCTTTCTTTTTGTAAATAATATTATTTGAGATTCTAAACATAAAATCATCATTGATTTTTCTATCAAAATTTAGAGTCGTAAAAGATTGAAACCCTCTATGAGAGAATAGATAAAATTTCTGCTCGCCTATCCATTGCCAATTTTTACTTAAATCTATTACTTTAATAAATTTCGCTCTTGTGTAAAAATCTATAGGAGTTCTAAATTTAAGTCCGACAGTCAAACTTGTTTTGGTAAAAAGCTTATTTTTGATAAAGTATTTAAGTCCAAGTAGAGACCCATAATTATTAGTTTTATCTCCATATTCTTGCTGAATATCTTGATGGGTAATCTCCTCATCATGCTCAGTTAAAATAATTTGCAGTTTATTTCTTGTTTTAGGCAAATCTATTCTTGCTCTTAAAGATGGATTAAAAGTAACTTTGCTGTCTTTAAATTTCATAGAGAATGTAAGATTCAAATAGTTATCTTCAACCGGAGAATAACCGTAATAATTTCCCGAAATATAGTTATCAAGCTCATAAGTTGCTTCTACAAATTTTTGAGAGAGTTTTTTTCTTTCTTGAATTAAATAATTCAAATACTTATCAATAGAAAAACTAAATAGCGGAGATGATAAAAATAAAGAGATAATTATTACTTTTTTCATTATGGAATTATATAGAAATTATTTTATAAAAACAATAAAGAAACAGTTATAACAAATAAAAATTTGGCTTTTTAAGATATTTTTCTTAAAAATTAATTTTGTTTTTTTCTTAATTATTCTATAATAAAGTGAGATTTTTTGTAAAGGTATTGATATAAATGAAGAAATTTTTTCTATTTTCTACAATTTTTATAGTAGGAAAACTCCATATTTTTGCAACATCGGACAATAAAGAGATAAAAGAGGCAATATATTATTTAAACGAACTTAGAAAAAGCAGCGGCCTAATAGAATTAAAAGAAGATGAAAAATTAAATAAAAGTAGTAAGAATCATTTAAATTATATAATATTAAATAATCAAAATTCTCATGAAGAAGAAAAAGGAAAAAGAGGGTTTACAGGAAAAACTCCATATGATAGAGCTCTGTTTGTAGGATACCCCCTCTCTTATGTAATAGAAAACTCCACAGCTTCATCAAAAGCAAATAGCGCTTTAAAAGGAGTTAACGAACTTTTTAATGCAATATATCATAGAATAAATTTTTTAAATTTTTATACAGAAGATATAGGAGCAGCTTCATATCATAACAAAGATTATTATTATAAAAATCAATATGTCTTTAATATGGGAGTAAAAAGACCAAAAACTCCCTCTCAAATTGCTAAAAAAAATTCTTCTATAATAGTCTGGCCATATCAAAATTATTATGCGGCCAAACCGGCTTTTTTTAATACTGAAAATCCAGACCCTCTCCCCGAATGTCCAAAAGGAGGAAGTGTAGGAAATCCTATAAGCGTTCAGTTTAATCCGGAAAAATTTGATAAATTAAAATTTCGTTTAATATATTTTAAGTTATTCGATACAAATGGGGAAGAAATAACGGATACAAAAATACTTCATCAAGGAAATGATTATCATCTAAAAAAGTTCGATGAAAAAATATATATTCTATTTCCAATGAAACGTTTAGATTGGAATAAAAGATATAGGGTTAAAATCAAATATTTTTATAATAATAAAGAATTTGATAAAACATGGTCATTTAAAACCAAAATGCTAAATTATGAAATAATAACTTTAAACGATATAAATAAAATATATAATGTTCAAGCCGGCAAAACTTATGCTTTTTATATACGCCCTCAAAATTGCCAAGACATAGATGAAATCATAATAAAAAGCGAAGGAGCAGAAACAACGCTCTTAAATCAAATAGATTTTAATACAAGAGTAATAAAAATAGGAAATGATATAGGAAAGATTGTAAATTTAACTGCAAAAAGTGGAAAAGTTTTTAAGGTAAAAATAATCAATCAAAAAAGCGGCTCTTATAATTTCGTAAAAAGAGTTTATAGATCCATTTTAGGAAGAGAAGGAGATAAAGGAGGAATAGAATATTGGAGCAAAATAGTAAATCAAAAAAGTGCAGCTTTTGTTGTTTATAATTTTTTTCAAACAAAAGAGTTTAAAAACTTAAATTTAGACAATAAAGCCTATATAGCCTCTTTGTATGAAACTCTTCTAAACAGAGAACCGGATTTCACCGGATTAAACTACTGGAATCAATTTTTAAAAGAGAATCCAAATTCAAGAGATATTCTGTTTTACAAATTTGCCTTTTCAAAAGAGTTTCAAAATCTGTGCAAAACATACAAAATAAAACCTATATCAAAAGAGGAAAAAATAGAAGCTTTTATAAAAAGATTTTATGTATATGCTCTAAAGAGAAAAACTGATCAAGCCGGACTTAGTTATTGGAAAAATGAACTTTTACAAAAGAGAAAAAAAGCTAAAGATTTGGCAAAATTTTTTCTGCTTTCACAAGAGTTTAAAAATATGAATATATCCGAGAATAGTTTTGTAAAGATTTTGTATAAAACTCTATTTGATAGAGAACCTTCAAAAGATGAATTAAACTACTGGAGTAAAAAAGCAAGAGAAGACAGCAGGAAACATTTAATAGACATCTTTTTAAATTCTAAAGAGTTTTCCAAAATAGTAGCAAGTTACGATATCAAATTATAAAATTTAAATTTATAATTTTTTAACTTCTTAAATTGGCCTTCTATTTTGATTTATCACAAATTTTATAAATGGTATAATTGCAAAAATTTTTTGGAGATTAAATATGCTTAAAATTTACGATTATACCCCCGAAGAGATAAATAAATTCCAATACGCTATAATTCATACAAACAAAGGTGACATAAAGATAAAACTTTTTCCAGATGAGGTTCCAAATACAGTAGCAAATTTTGCAACTTTAGCAAAAGATAACTTTTATAATAATTTAAAATTTCATAGGGTAATAAAAGGTTTTATGGCTCAAGGAGGATGCCCTTACGGAACCGGAACGGGAGGGCCTGGATGGAGAATTCCTTGCGAAACGGAAAAAAATATACATAAACATAAAAGAGGCACAATATCTATGGCACATGCCGGAAGAGATACGGGAGGAAGCCAGTTTTTTATCTGCTTTGTAGATTGTCCCCATTTAGATGGAGAACACACCGTATTTGGAGAGATAGAGAAAAATGATTTGGAAAGTTTTCAAACACTTGATAAAATAGAACAAAACGATAAAATACTCTCTATAGAAATAAAAGAGAAAGCTTAACCGTTTTGTCAAAATCCCATAACATCGGACTTTTAATAAGTTTTTTAAACAATAAGTAATATAATATAAATAAATTCTAAAAGGAAAAAAATGATAAGCTGGATGCAAAAACATCGAAAATATCTTGTAATTACTATCTGGATAAGCACAATAGCTTTTGTAGGAGCCGGATTTGTAGGCTGGGGAATGTATGATTTTAATCTCGATAGAGCCTCTTCCGTAGCCAAAGTTGGAGATGAAAAGATTACCATTAAAGAGTTTCAAAATGCATACAGAAATCTTTATAACTACTATAATGAAAATGTTTTTAAAGGAAAATTGACTCAAGAAAAAGCCAAAGAGTTAAAGCTTGATAAGCTTACTTTAAACCAGTTAATTAGAGAAGCACTTTTAATAAATTATGCTCATGAGCTTGGAATGGACGTATCAAAAAAAGAGTTAGAAGAGAAACTTCTTTCTATTAAAGCTTTTCAAAAAAACGGTGTATTCGATAAAAATAGATATTATCAGGTGCTAAAACAGATAAGAAGAGAACCAAAAGAGTTTGAAGATGGTTTAAAAAAAGAGATTCTTTTAGAAAAGATAAAAAAACTGCTCTCTTTAAAAAGCGCAGATGTAGAAGAGGAGGCTTTCGGCAGCGCTATTTTTATGGCCGATAAATTGGAAATTGCTTCTATTCCTATAAGCGATATAAATGTAAGCTTAGAAGAAAATGAAACCAAAGCTTTTTGGGAGAAAAACAAAAATAAATATATGATTGCCCCTTCTTATGATGTAGAAGCAATAAAAGTAACAGTAGATGATATAAAAGTGGAGGATAAAGAAGCAAAAGAGTATTATCAAAATGAGAAATTTCGTTACAAAAATGAAGAGGGGAAGATTTTACCTTTTGAAAAGGCTAAAGATAAAGTAATTAAAGATTTAAAGTTCAAAAAAGCTAAAAAAATAGCTTTGAAAAAATATCTTTTATTAAAAAAAGGTAAAATTAAAGCTAACCAGAAAATAACTTTAACTGAAGGTAAAGATGATTTTCCCTTTGAGAAGTTAAAAAGGGCTAAAAAAGGCGATGTTCTTAAACCGATTAAGCAAAAAAATGGATTTTTAGTAATAAAATTAGATATAATTAATTTACCAAAGCCTATGAAATATGAAGATGCGAAAAGATTTGTTAAACAAGATCTTTTAGAGTATAAAAAATTATCCCTTTTAGAAGAGAAAGCGAAAAAAATGCTCAAAAATTTTAAAGGAATTGATATAGGTTTTGTTACCAGAGATGATTATAAAAAGCTAGAAAAAGCCAAATTAGGGGAAAATGAGGCATTAGAACTACTAAATAATATCTTTTCTTCAAATAAGAGGGAATCTTATTATATTTTCAAGGATAAAGCTATCCTTTATAGAATAACTGATCAAAAATTAGTAGATGAAAAAAAGTTAAAAGAAAATAAAGATTTAATAATAAAAAATGTCGAAAGCTTAAAAGAGTCGAGCATAGAGAATGCTCTAATTAGCCAACTTGCAAGAAGGTATGAAATTATAAGATATAAATAAAAGGATTTTTCGTTGAGCACAACAATTTTGGGTATCGATATCGGATCTACTAAAATTTGCGCAATTATTGCAGAACATAGCGAAAATGGCATAAAAATTCTAGGCTCGGGCATAGCAAAATCTAAAGGCCTTAAAAAAGGGGTAATTACAAATATTGAACATGCCTCGAAATCTATAAAAAATGCGCTCAACGATGCAAAAAGAGTAGCTGGGATACCATATGAAAAAGTTATAGTATCGGTATCGGGAGCTTTTACCAAGGGAGTAGACAGTTATGGAGTAATAAATGTGCCAGGTGGAGAGATTGGAATAAAAGAGATAAACAGAGCCATTCAGATGGCAAACCACAATGCCAATATATCAAATGATTACGAAAAACTCCATCTGTTGCCTTACAATTTCAAAGTGGATGAGCAAGAATATATAGAAGATCCTCTCGGGATGAGCGGAACAAGACTAGAAGTTCAAGCTCATTTAATAGCCGTCCAAAAATCGGCTTTAGGAAATTTGAAAAAAGCTATCAAAGCAGCCGGATTAGAGGCCGATAATCTGGTACTTAGCGGATATGCCTCGGCTATTGCCGTTTTAAAAGATGACGAAAAAGAGCTTGGAGCCGCTGTAATAGATATGGGAGGCGCAACATGTAACCTAATTATTCATTTGGGTAATTCTATTAGATATAATGATTTCTTAGGAGTCGGTTCAAACAATATAACAAATGATTTATCAATGGCTTTGCATACTCCTTTGCATGCGGCTGAAGAGATAAAAATTCACTATAAAGCTTTAAAAGAAGCAAAAAAAGAGGTAATAGAGCTTCCTACAATAGGAGATGAATCGCATACAAATGAGGTATCTTTTGAAATTATTACAAATGTAATCTATGCAAGAATTGAAGAGACGCTAATGATTTTGGCAAAATCTATAGAAGAAAGCGGTTTTAAAGATAATATAGGTTCAATTGTCCTAACTGGAGGATTTACCGAATTTGACGGATTAAGAGAAATAGCTGAAAGCATTTTTGATGACAAACCAGTTAGAATAGCCAAACCCAATGAGACAGAAGGTTTTTTTGAAGATTTGAAAGCTCCTTCTTTTTCTACAGCTATCGGATTAATTCTTTATGGAGCTGGAAAATTCACTCCTTATGAGATAGATTCAAACAACAAACTAAGATATAAAGAAGAAAAGATAGAACCAAGCAAAAATATTCAAAACATAATAGAAACGGAAGAGGAGGAAAAGAATACTGATTTAAAAAAGGACCTAAACATCCCAAAACCGCCATATGCGATAGAGGATGATAATATTTTGGAAGAGTATGAAGAGAGTTACGGATTCAAAGAGAGAATAAAAAGACTTTGGAATATGCTAACACAACTATTTTAGGAGAGGGTTATGGAAAATAATTTCAATATAGAAGAGCAAACTGCTCCCAAAACAATTTTAGGCGCAAGAATAAAAGTCGTAGGTGTCGGAGGCGGAGGCGGCAATATGCTAAATCATATGAAAGATATAGGCATAAACAATATAGAACTAATAGCCGCCAACACAGATGCACAAGCTCTAAGCCTATCAAAAGCTGATGTTAAACTGCAGCTTGGAGAGAAGAAAACAAAGGGTCTGGGAGCCGGAATGGTTCCGGAAGTTGGTAAAGAAGCCGCAATGGAAAGCTATGAAGAGATAAAAAATGCTCTAAAAGATAGTGATATTATCTTTATAGCCGCAGGCCTTGGAGGAGGAACAGGAACTGGAGCCGCACCAGTTATAGCTCAGGCTGCAAAAGAGCTTGGAGCATTGACTGTTTCTATCGTTACAAAGCCTTTTAGATTCGAGGGAAGAAAGAGAGCAAAGCTTGCAAAAGGCGGAATAGAAGAGCTAAAAAAAGAGAGTGATTCAATAGTTATAATTCCAAATGATAAACTATTGTCTATAGTCGATAAAAATCTAGGAATTAAAGAGAGTTTTAAATTAGTTGATGAGGTTTTAAGCAGAGCGGTGCATGGAATGAGCGCAGTAGTGCTTAATGCGGGAGAGAATAATATAAATCTCGATTTTGCTGATGTTCAAACAGTTATGAGTCATAGGGGAATGGCGCTAATGGGTATAGGAGAGAGCAAAGGAGAAAATGCGGCTCTTGAAGCTATAAAGAGCGCTATCGAATCTCCGCTTCTTGATAATATGTCTATTAAAGGAGCTATGGGAGTTCTTATACATTTTCAAATGCATCCAAACTTCCCTCTTATGCAAATTAATGAAGCTATGGATGAAATTGAATCAAGTGCTGATGAAGATGCGGATATTATTTTTGGAACAACTTATGATGATAAAATGGAAGAGGATGCTATCAGTATCACAATTATAGCTACAGGTTTTGAATCTTCTCACGAAGAGGAGGAAAATAAAAAAGAGATGCATCTTGTAAACCAATCTTCAAGCTCAAAAAGCAAATATCATCAATTAAGAAAGGTAAGCGGGGGATATGAGGGTAAAGAGGATATTTTAGATATTCCAACTTTCCTTAGGAATCAAATGGATTAAAAAATTTTTTTCTTCCCCTCTCCTTCTCTTCTTTATTTATATAAATTTTATAAAATTTTAATTTTATTTAACTATAATTTCCATATATCAAAATTTTTTGACATATATGGGATAGAAAATGCAAAAAATATTACTACTTATCATATTTATTTATTCTTTAAGCTTTTCAAAGGATAGTATTAATATAGAGAAAAAAATTAAAAAATGCTTTAATGTTCAAAACGACTCCTCAAGGCTTATATGCTACGATATGTTAGCATCTTCCATAATTAAACAAAATAAAAAATTGGAAAGTATAGGAAAATGGAATATATCTTTAAAAAAATTGCCTCATACAAACGAAAAAAAAGTAATCCTATCTTTAAATGCTGATATAGGACATGGAAAGTGGAATAAACCTGTAACCTTAAAAATAGAATGCATAAATAATAAAAGGCTTTTATATATAGACTGGAAAGATTATGTTCAAAATTCCCCTGTTAAATTAAAAATAGATAATAGATTTTATAACAGGAAAAGATGGAAAATATTAAGAGACGGAAAACTCACAAAGTATTCAGGAAAAGATGAAGTTCTAATAAAAAGACTTGAAAAAGCCAATAAACTCTCAGCAACCGCCACAACAATACACTCAAGAAAAATCCATGCAATATTTGATGTTTCAGCACTAAATACAGTGTATGGCTCCATTAAAGATCTTTGCAAAAACAGCAAAGAAGAGTTTTAATTTAAAATCTTAATTTGGAATAATTTTTGCTTTCTCTATAAAAAATAAATATATTTAATAAAGGGAAAGTGTGTTAAATCAAAAAGATATAATAGAGTATTTAAAAAAAATTCCTCCCCTTCCAAAAAGCATAGAGGAGTGTTTACAATATCTTCAAAAAGAGGATTTGATAAATGCCGCTAAAACTATCCAAAACGACAAAAATCTAACTTCCTACTTAATAGAAATCGTAAATAAACCCTATTTTGGTTTTAAAAGTGAAATAAGAAATATAAATCAAATACTTACAATCTTAGGAGTAAAAAATGCAAAACAGATACTATACGGATATCTTTTATCTCTAATTGCCCCAAAATCTTGGAAAGTTTTTAATCTTACAAACAAAGATTTTTATGATTTGCAATCTAAAATAATAAACGATTGGAATAAAATTCTTTTATACGAAAACAGAGATGAAGAAAATTTAAAAACTGCAATAAATTTTATTCTTCTTGCTATCTTAACTGCTGAAGAGATTTTTAAGGATCATTTCGAAGATATATCAGTAATAAAGCAGGTAAAAGAGATAAATTATGATGAGTTGTTACTAAAGTTTACAAATATGTCTCTTTTGGATATAGCAGCTTTAATATCCAAAAAATGGAAAGCAAATGAGACGATTATCCTAATATTAAAAGATTTATCGAAAAAAGATGCATCAAATAAAAATTATGGCAAATTTATAAAATATTTGCATCTTTTACTCTTTTATGAGCTTAGCCAGCCAAAATTCATAAAGGCTGGATTAAATGATTTTATGGAATTTGATCCCTCTTTTGTGGAAGATATATTTGAAAATTTTATGAAAATAGTAGGAACAATAAAAATTTATGAAACCTGTAATTAAAAATAAAACGGCAACTTTTCAACCCCAAGGATTTTTAGACGCAAACAACGCTCCTTTTATAGTGGAAACCCAAGAGGTTGAATTATTTAAAAAGAGAAAAGATATAGAAGGAGTATTTGTATCTTTAAAAAAAGTTATATTTTTCAATAAAAACGGAATAGATGAGATATTAAAAAGGCTTCTTGAAATTACAAAAGATAGAAAAGAGCTAATAATAGGATTTACAGATTATGATAAGAGAAAATTTGAAACTCTTTTAAAAATTTTTAAAGATAATGTTAATTGCAATCTATTTGAAAATCAAAAGATAGCTTCTCTTTTTACAGGAGAAGCAAGAGAAGAGAATAAAAATAGAAAAATTATCGTCTATAACGAAAATACAGAGCAAAAAAATATTATAGCCGTTGAGTTAATAGAGAGAGGATACTCTACCGTAATAGCAAAAAACAGGGAAGATTTTGAAAAAAGAAAAGATAATTTTGATATAGCCATACATAGAAGTTATCTTGGATTGTATAATCAAAAGGTAGTGGCAAAAATAAAAGATAACGCAATTATCTATATTTTACGAAATTTCATAGATTCGGAATTTCAAAATATTTTTGATATAAATTATCATTTCAATCTTTTAAGAGTAGGTTTTAAACTTTTTATATTCGATATCTCTCATATCTCCTCTATGAACATACACGGAGCAAATTTTTTTGCAAAACTTGTAACGGCAGGAGCTGAATATAACGCAACTTTTGTAATTGCAGGAGCAAATGAGAAAAAAATTACCAAATCCTTAAAAGAGAATCTCGAACTTGTAGGAATGCTATTTTACGACTCAATAGAGAAGGTATTTGAAGATAAAAATCTAATAGAGAGCATATCAAAAAGCAGCCCTTCTGTTAAAAGAAATTCTGCAAAAATCACAAAAGAGATAGTAAAACATCTGCCAACTTTCATAGAATCGGCTGTAAACACAATAGAGGTTATGTCGGGGATTAAAGCTGTAAAAAAGAGCGTAAATCTCAAACCTCTAAATATAGAAGGAGATGATTATTTTGCCGCTACGATAGGTTTCTACGGATATTTTGAAGCTATTATAATTTTAATATTTTCAAAAGAGCTTATAAAAAAGAGCTGCTCTATTTTGCTTGAAGAAGAGGATGAGATAGATGATTTAACTTTGCTTGATACTTTAGGAGAATTTGTAAATATAATAGCCGGAAAAGTAAAAGCCTCCCTTGCAAAAGAGAATATAAACGTAAATATAACGCTTCCAAGAACATACCAAAATATAAAAGCCCTCTTAGAATCTCAAAAAAATAGAAAAGGCATTCAAATAGACTTCCAATTTGATAAAGACCCCTTTTACTTCTACATAAGCAACTCTTATTAATTTTTACTGTAAAATAAAAAGTTAAAACAAACTTTTTTTCAAAAGGCTACTTATGAGCAAAATCCCTTTTACTCATCTCCATTTGCATACCGAATATTCGCTTCTTGACGGAGCAAATAAGATAAAAGCCCTTGCAAAGAGATTAAAAGAGCTTGGAATGGATTCTGTGGCAATCACAGATCATGGAAATATGTTTGGGGCAATAGAGTTTTACAAAACTATGAAAAGCGAAGGGATAAAGCCCATAATAGGACTTGAAGCCTATCTTCACAATCAAGATGAGCTTGATGATAAAAGCACAAAACAGAGATTTCACCTATGCCTTTACGCAAAAAATGAAATAGGATACAAAAATCTTATGTATCTATCCTCTCAAAGCTATATTAAGGGATTTTACTACTATCCAAGAATAAATAAAAAACTTTTAAAAGAGCATTCAGAAGGTTTAATATGCTCATCAGCCTGTCTTCAAGGAGAGATAAACTGGCATCTTAATTTAAACAGTAAAAAGAATTTAGAATTTGGCGCAAAAGGATATGAGAGGGCAAAAGAGATAGCTCTTGAGTATAAAGAGATTTTTAAAGATGATTTCTATCTTGAACTAATGAGACACGGAATAGAGGACCAGCAGTATATAGATGAAATGGTAATTAAATTATCTTTGGAAACTGGAATAAAAATAATAGCTACAAACGATACACACTATTTAAATAAAGATCTTGCAGAAGCTCACGAAGTGTTTATGTGTATAGCCATGAACAAAGAGTTTGACGATCCAAAAAGATTAAGACACTCAGTGCATGAATTTTACCTAAAATCTCCCGAAGAGATGGCAAGACTTTATGCCGATATTCCGGAAGCTTTAGAAAATACTCAAGAGATAGTTGAAAAATGCAATTTAGAGTTAAAACTTGGAAACCCCACTCCCCCAAATTTCAAATTTGTAAAAGAGTATGCAAAAGCTGAAAATTTGGATTTTGATAATGATGCCGACTATTTTGAGTATAAATGCAAAGAAGGATTAAAAGAGAGATTAAAAATCGTTCCAAAAGAGGAGCATGAAAAATATTGGAAAAGACTTCAACACGAAATAGATATTATCAAGCATATGAAATTTCCGGGATACATGCTAATAGTTTGGGATTTTATCAGAGAAGCTAAAAAACTCAAAATCCCGGTAGGTCCAGGAAGAGGCTCGGCTGCTGGAAGCTTAGTGGCATACGCTTTGAAGATAACCGATATCGATCCTATGAAATACAATCTGATTTTTGAGAGATTTTTAAATCCCGAAAGAGTGAGCATGCCCGATATAGATATCGATTTTTGCCAAAACAGAAGGGGAGAGATAATAGATTATGTGGTCAAAAAATATGGAAGGGAAAATGTAGCTCAGGTTATAACTTTTGGTAAACTCTTGGCAAAAGGAGTTATTAGAGATGTAGCAAGAGTTTTGGGAGTTGCTTATTCGGAAGCCGATAAAATGGCAAAACTAATCCCCGATGAGCTTGGAATCACTCTAAAAAAAGCCTATGAGAAAGAGCCTAAAATAAAAGAGCTTTTGGAAAAAAATCCAACAGCTAAGAGAGTGTGGGAATTTGCCCTAAATTTGGAAGGTCTAAACAGAAATGCCGGAATGCACGCAGCCGGAGTTGTAATAAGCAACGAAAAATTATGGAATAAAGCCCCAATCTATAAGCCTCCCGGAGAAGATCACTATGTAACTCAATACTCTTTGAAATATTTGGAAGATGTGGATTTGATAAAGTTTGACTTCTTAGGACTTAAAACTCTAACAGTAATTGATAACGCTTTAAAACTGATAGAGAAAAGATATCAAAAAAAGATAGACTTCCATCAAGTCGATATCAACGATCCTAAAGTTTACAAACTAATACAAAGCGGAGAGACT
>JALVCR010000100.1 GCA_027009865.1 Campylobacterales bacterium | reverse complement strand
AGAGCAGCAAACCAACGAGGTTTGGGAGTGTCTATCTGAGATAGTCGAGAGCTATCCGGTGCTGTTAAACAGAGCTCCGACACTTCATAAACTCTCAATTCAGGCTTTCCATCCCGTTTTGATAGAGGGTAAGGCAATTAGACTCCATCCTCTTGTCTGTTCGGCCTTTAACGCCGACTTTGACGGAGATCAGATGGCAGTTCACGTTCCTTTATCCCAGGCTGCTATTGCGGAATGCAAGGTATTGATGTTAGCTTCCACCAATATTTTGCTTCCAGCTTCAGGTAAGGCGATAGCGGTTCCGACTCAAGATATGGTTTTGGGACTATATTATCTCTCTTTGATTAAAGATAATGTAAAGGGGGCAAATAAACTTTTTGCTTCCGTTGATGAAGTTATGATGGCTCTTGAGAGCGGAAGTTTGGATATTCACGCAAAAATAAAAACGATGATTGAAGATAAAGTTATCTTCACAAGTGCCGGAAGGCTTATTATAAAATCTATTTTGCCAGATTTCGTTCCAGAAGAGCTTTGGAACAGAGTTTTAACCAAAAAAGATATAGGAGCTTTGGTAGATTATGTCTATAAAAAGGGCGGAGTTGGAATAACGGCCGGATTTTTGGATAGATTGAAAAATCTTGGATTTAGATATGCAACGGAGGCTGGAATTTCAATCTCGATAGATGATATTAAAGTTCCAGAGACCAAGAAAAAATATATTGAAGAGGCCAAAAGAAAAGTAAAAGAGATATCTTTGCAATTTGCCCAGGGGCTTTTAACAGAACAAGAGAGATACAACAAGATTATCGATATCTGGACAGATACAAACAATCTTGTTGCAAAAGAGATGATGAAGCTTATCAAAGAGGATAAAGAGGGATTTAACTCTATCTATATGATGGCAGATTCCGGAGCGAGAGGTTCTGCTACACAGATAAGACAGCTTGCCGGAATGAGAGGTTTGATGGCCAAGCCTGACGGAACTATTATTGAAACTCCTATTATTTCAAATTTCCGTGAAGGGCTTAACGTATTAGAGTATTTTATTTCAACTCACGGAGCGAGAAAAGGTTTGGCAGATACCGCATTAAAAACGGCAAATGCGGGATATTTGACAAGAAAACTAATAGATGTTGCGCAAAATGTGAAAATAACCGAATATGACTGCGGAACTCACGAAGGAATAGAAATTACCGATATTACGGTAAGCGGCGAGCTTGTCGAATCTTTGGAAGATAGAATTTTGGGAAGAGTATTGGCTTCCGATATAATGGATCCTATTACAAACGAAGTTCTTTTTACTGAAGGAACTTTGATTGATGAAGAGAAGGTCAAAAGATTAAAAGAGGCCGGTATCAAATCGGCTATTATCAGAACGCCTATTACCTGTAAAGCCAAAAAGGGAATCTGCTCTAAGTGTTACGGTTTGAACTTGGGTGAGGGATATCTTGTAAAACCTGGAGAGGCTGTTGGAATTATATCGGCCCAATCTATCGGAGAGCCAGGAACCCAGCTTACTCTAAGAACCTTCCACGTGGGAGGAACCGCTTCAACCGAGCAGATAGAAAGACAGGTAATAGCCCAAAAAGAGGGTTTTATCAGATTTTATAACATCAAACTTTATGAAAAGAAAGACGGCAAAAAGCTTATAGCAAACAGAAGAAATGCGGCGGTATTGCTTGTGGAGCCTAAAATAAAAGCTCCGTTTGATGGTAAAATTTCTATTAAAACTTCTCATGAAGAGGTAATAGTAAGCATAATAGGAAAAGAGGATAAAAAAGAGTATTCTCTTAGAAAAAGCGATATCGCAAAACCAAACGAGCTTGCCGGAATTAGCGGAAAAGTTGAAGGAAAACTCTATCTTCCTTATGAAAACAATCAAGAAGTTAAAGAAAACGAGAGTATAGTTGAAGTTATAAAAGAGGGATGGAACGTTCCAAACCGTATTCCTTACGGAGCGGAGATAAAAGTTAACGACGGAGATCCGATTGTTCAGAAAATCAAAGCCGGAGCAAACGGAGTTATAAAATATTACAAATTAAAAGGCGCCTTTTTAGATAAGTTTACAGATATCAAAAAGGGCGAAAAAGTTGACGAAAAAGGTCTCTTTGCAATTATTGCCGATAAAGAGAATAGAGAGGCCGCAAGACACTATATTCCAAGAAATTCGGTGGTAAATTTTGAAAATGACGAAGAAGTAAGCAAAGATTCCGTAATCGCAGCTCCAGTAGATGATAAAAATGTGGTTGTAGTGGCAGAATGGGATCCATATTCAGATCCTATTTTAGCGGAAGAAGCGGGCGTGGTTACCTTTGAAGATATAGAGCCAAACATTACCGTAACAGAGCAGTATGACGAGCTTACCGGTCAAAGCCGTCTTGTGGTAAACGAGTATTTTCCATCTTCCTATAAACCGGCTATCGTTTTGGCAACAAAGAGCGGAGGTTTAAGAAGATATGTCCTATCTCCAAAAACTTCTATAAATGTAAGTGACGGAGAGGAGGTTGACGTAGCCGAAGAGCTTGCAAAAACTCCTAAAGCTTTGGCAAAATCTAAAGATATTACCGGAGGTTTGCCAAGAGTCAGCGAGCTTTTTGAGGCAAGGCGTCCTAAAAATCCCGCAGTTATTGCCGAGGTGGACGGAATTATAAGATTTGGAAAACCTTTAAGATCCAAAGAGAGAATCTATATAGATACCGAAGATGGAAGAACTTACGAGTATCTTATCGATAAAAACAGAGAAATTCTGGTTCATCCAGGAGAGTATGTGCATGCCGGAGAGAAACTAACTGACGGAGTCGTATCTCCTCACGATATTTTAAGAATCCAGGGGGAAAAAGCCCTTCATACCTATCTTGTAAGCGAGATTCAGCAAGTTTACAGAAGACAGGGAGTTTCGATTTCGGATAAACATATAGAGGTTATCATCTCTCAGATGCTAAGACAGGTTAAAATCGTAGATAGCGGAGATACCGATTTTATCGTGGGAGATTTGGTAAGCAAAAGAAAATTTAGAGAAGGTAACGAGAGAATTATCAGGATGGGAGGAGAGCCTGCAATTGCCGAGCCTACTTTGCTTGGTGTAACAAGAGCTGCAATTAGTGCAGACTCCATTATTTCAGCAGCCTCTTTCCAAGAGACTACCAAAGTTTTAACGGAAGCTAGCATCGCAGCTAAAATAGATTATCTTGAAGATCTTAAAGAGAACGTGATTTTGGGTAGAATGGTGCCGGTTGGAACCGGTTTTTACAAAGATAAGAAAGTGAAGTTGCGAAAAAAACGAGAGGAAAAAGATTAAATTTACTTTAATTTAAAGTTTTTCTAATATTTTGTTAAGTAAAATTGCAAGTATTTTTTAAAACCTAATAGAAAGGAAAAGATGTGCCTACCATTAATCAGTTGGTAAGAAAAGAGAGAAAAAAGGTGATTAAGAAATCTAAATCGCCGGCTTTAGTTAAATGTCCTCAAAGAAGAGGGGTTTGCACAAGAGTTTATACAACAACTCCAAAAAAGCCAAACTCTGCTTTGAGAAAAGTTGCGAAAGTGAGACTAACAAGCGGATTTGAAGTTATAAGCTACATAGGCGGCGAGGGTCATAACCTTCAAGAGCACTCTATCGTTTTGGTTAGAGGAGGTAGGGTTAAAGACCTTCCGGGTGTTAAATATCATATCGTAAGAGGTGCGCTCGATACGGCGGGAGTTGCTAATAGAAGAGTGTCAAGAAGTAAATACGGAACTAAAAAACCTAAAGAATAATTTAACTAAAAAATAAAACAAAATTATAAAGTGCACAGGCGC
>JALVCR010000099.1 GCA_027009865.1 Campylobacterales bacterium | reverse complement strand
AAAAAAGAAGAAAAATCTTTTTAGCCATAATGCGCCTTGGCGCCAAATTTATGGAGCGGGAGACGGGATTCGAACCCGCGACCCCAACCTTGGCAAGGTTGTGCTCTACCCCTGAGCTACTCCCGCAAAAACAGCGCAATTTTATCTCGATTTTGCTTATAATTTTATAAACTGACTTTACAAACTTTAAGGGAAAGATTCTAAATTTCACTCAAACGAGTTACAATTTTTTGCGTTGCAAACGCATAAAAATTTTATTAAAAAGTGCAAACGCTAAAGCGCCCCTTCGGGGTTTGGTGCACTTTTTTAGCCTTCGGCTAACATAAAATTTTTATGCTAAAATTGTAAAGTTTTCGTTCAATTTAGAACTTTCCCCAATTTACATTTTCTTTAATTGCGTAATATCGGTTATAAACTTTCATTTTAAAAGGTTTGAGTGCCTATATTTAGTGGTATTTAAGTAAAGTTTTATTAAGATTTCGCGCATAAAAAATTTTTGAAAAAGGAACGCAAAGTGAAAAGAACATATCAGCCACATAACACTCCAAGAAAGAGAACGCACGGTTTTAGAGCGAGAATGAAGACTAAAAACGGAAGAAAAGTTTTAAAAAGAAGAAGAGCTAAAGGCAGAAAAAGATTGAGCGTTTAAAAAGTTTCAAGCTTTTAAAAACTCCCAAAGAGTTTTCTAAGATCTATAACAATTCAAAAAAGAGGCACACTCAAAGCATAGTAATTTTTTTTAAAGAGGGCGGCGAGAAGAGAGTCGGTTTTACCGTCAGCAAGAAAATAGGTAATGCGGTTAAGAGAAATTTTGCCAAAAGAAGGCTTAGGGCTCTTTTTTTGGAAAATGAGGAAGCTTTAAAAGAGGGAACTTATATTTTTGTAGCCAAAAGAGCGATTTTAACGGAAAATTATCAAAAAATAAAAAACAGCCTCAAAGAGGCTTTAAAATATCTTAGAGCCTATAAATGAGAAAGGTTTTTCTCTTTTTTCTTGAAATTTATCAAAAAGTTTTTACTCTATTTAGTTTTGGCAGCTGCAGATACTATCCGACCTGTTCGGAGTATGCCAAATGGCAGATAAATAAAAACTCCCTCTTTAAAGCTTTTGTTTTTTCTACTTTGAGGGTTCTTCGATGCAATCAGCTTTTTAGAGGCGGGATAGATTATCCCGTTGTCATAAAGAAATTTGAAAAATCTTTTTTAAAAAATGGAAATATGTTTAGAAATAAAGATTTTTCGATAGAATACTGGTTTGTTCCCAAAAAGGGAGACAAATTCTATTTAATAAAAAGTTTTAAAAAGGAAAAAGACCGTGTTGGATAATTTAAGTCAAAATCAAAGAATGTTAATAGCGGTTGTTTTAAGCGTTATAGTGCTTGGGCTGTATGACTACTTTTTTATTCCAAAAAAGCCCATTGCAAATGAACTAAATTCTACTGCCTCTTCAAAAGAGATATCCTCTAAAAGCGCTCCAAGCGTTGAAGCGGAAAATAGAGTTGATGAGAATAAAAACGCTCCTATCTCAAATAAAGAGATTTCAAAACATAAAATAATAGCTACTATAAACTCAAAGCATTTTACCGTTCAGATAGACGAGCTTGGAAGAATATATAAATTTTTCATAAACGACAAAAGATTTAAAAATGAAAAGGGCGAGAGATTGGAGCTTTTTTCATCTAAAGCTGAACCTAAACCTCTTGAAGTTAGATTCAGCGATTCTAAGTTAAACAAAGAGGCTTTTAAAAATCCTTATACAGCAGATAAAAAAGAGATTATTTTAGACGGTAAAAGCGCTAAAATAACTTTAACTCAAAATCTATCCGACAGAGTGATAACAAAAGAGATAACTTTTTATCCCAAAGGAAATTATGACATAAAAATCACTCTCTCCAAACCTGCTGAATATTTTATAACTCCCGGACACAGACCCACTGTTATAGCCGATGCTTATACTGTGCATGGAGTTTTGGTTGAAGAGCCGGACGGGACTTTGACTATTGCTGAAGATAAAGATACGAAAAATCCTATTTTTGTAAAAAAAGCTAAAATACTTTCAGCTTTCGATAGATATTATGCTACCGCTTTTTACAATTTTGATAAGGGATTAAATGTTGTAATATCTCCAGATTCAGACCAAAATCCTATAGCTTTTGTAAAAAGCTCTTCAAATTTGGAGATAAAAGGATTTATAGGACCAAAAGATCATAGAATTTTGGAGAGTATAGATCCAAGACTTACCGATATGATAGAGTATGGCTTTTTTACTTTTATTGCCAAACCTATGTTTAAGCTTCTTTTGTTTTTGTATGAGATGATAGGAAACTGGGGATGGGCGATAGTTCTTATTACGATATTGATAAGATTGGTTTTATTTCCTTTGACATTCAAGGGAATGCTTTCAATGAATAAAATGAAAGAGCTTGCTCCGAAAATAAAAGAGCTTCAGCAAAAATATAAAGACGACAGGCAAAAATTAAATGCTCATATGATGGAGCTTTATAAAAAGCATGGGGCAAATCCAATGGGCGGATGTCTTCCTATGTTGTTGCAAATTCCGGTTTTCTTTGCTATATATAGGGTTTTGTTAAACGCAATAGAGCTAAAAGGAGCGCCTTGGATTTTATGGATTACCGATCTTTCAGCTAAAGATCCCTATTTTGTGCTTCCTATTTTAATGGGAGCTACCATGTATTGGAACCAAAAAATTACTCCTATGAGCGTTACTGATCCAACTCAAGAGAAAGTCATGAAATTTTTGCCGATTATCTTTACATTTTTCTTTGTAACATTTCCGGCCGGTCTTACGCTTTATTGGTTTGTAAACAACCTTTTATCGGTTGCTCAGCAATATTTTGTTAACGCTTATATGGATCAGCAAAAAAAGCTACAAAAGGCTAAATCATGATAAGAGTTGAAGCGGATACTTTGGAAGAAGCCTATTCTAAAGCCGCCGCAAATTTAAACTGCTCCGTAACCGAGCTTGATATAGAGATAATTCAGCACCCCTCAAGAGGAATTTTTGGAATTTTTAAAAAGAGAGCCATTATTACAGCCGCTATGAAGAATGAAAATAAAGTAGAGCAGTTTTCTCAAAAGAAAAAAGAGTTTAAATATGAGCAAAAAAGCAAAGAGGAGATAGAGAAAGCGGCAAAAGAGATAGAAGAGAAATTAAATCATCTTATGAAATTCAGCTGTTTTGATCTTGACAGTATAAAAGTCTCTCCCGAAGAGGAGGAAAACGGAGTATTGATAGAGATTAAAGGCAAAGATGCCGCTTTGTTGATAGGAAAAGAGGGTTACAGATATAAAGCTTTCTCATATATGATTTATAATTGGGTAAATTTAAAATATAAATTGAATATCAAACTTGAGATAGCCGAGTTTTTGAAAAATCAAGAAGAGATGATAAGAAGATATCTTGCTCCTTTAAAAGAGAAAATAAGAGAGCAGGGAAGAGGACAGACTAAGCCTTTGGACGGAGTTTTGATAAAGATAGCTTTAAAAGAGCTTAGAGAAGAGTTTAAAGATAAGTATGTAAGCATCAAAACAAACAGAGACGGGCAGAAATATATAATAGTCAACGACTTTTTAAGGCGTGAAAAATAGATACCATATCCGCTATTGCGACAGCTTACGGAATCGGCTCTATCGCTATTGTCAGAGTAAGCGGTGATAAGGCTTTGGATATTGCTAAAAAAATGGCTAAAAAAGATGATTTTAAGCCCCGCTTTGCCACTTTATGCAATCTCTATAACACAAGCGGGGAGTTTATTGACGAAGCTATCGTAATCTACTTTAAGGCTCCAAAAAGCTTTACCTGCGAAGATGTAATAGAGTTTCAGTGCCACGGAGGCTTGGTTGTGGCCTCTTTGATTTTGGAAGAGACTCTAAAGCTTGGAGCAAGACTCGCAAATCCCGGAGAATTTACCAAAAGAGCCTTTTTAAACGGCAGAATAGATTTAACAAAAGCCGAGGCTATCGCAAAACTTATAGAGAGCAAAAGCTTAGATGCCGCTAAAATTCTCTCAAAACAGCTAAAGGGCGAACTTAAAGAGTATATGGACTCTTTGAGAGATTCTTTGATTGAGATTTTAGCCTATGTGGAAGTTAGCATAGATTATGCCGAAGAAGACCTTCCTTTGGATTTGATGGATAATATCTCAAGAAAACTTGACTCTATTTCAAAAGAGCTTGAGAAAACGCTTTTAATAAGCTTAAAAAGAGAGGGGCTTATAGAGGGGTTTAAAATCTCTATAATAGGGAAGCCAAATGTCGGGAAAAGCTCTCTTTTAAATTCTATTTTAAGCTACAATAGAGCTATTATAAGCGATGTTGCCGGAACCACGAGAGATACGATAGAAGAGGAGATAAGAGTCGGAACCCATCTTGTAAAGATAGTAGATACCGCCGGAATCAGGGGGGAGAGCGAGGATTTTATAGAGAAGATGGGAATGCAAAGATCGGTAAAAGCGATAGAAGAGAGCGATATAGTTTTGGCAGTTTTCGATAATTCAAGAGAGTTTGACAACGATGATAAGAAGATATTGGATTTAATTAATGAGTATAAAGATAAAAAGAAGATTTTTGTAATAATCAATAAAATGGATCTTCCAAATAGGTTGGATCTCTCTAAATTTAAAGATTTTGAATTAATTAAGATAAGCTGCAAACAAGATACAAGTTTGGTTATGGATTCCATACAAAAATATCTTGATTCCCAAAGTATTCAAAATGATCTGATTTTGATATCAAAAAGGCAGATAGAAGCGGTCAGAGAAGCTTTGAATGCAATTAAAGAGGCAAAAGAGCATTTAAGCGAAGGGGAGTTAGAGCTTTTCTCATATCTTTTAAACGATGCAATATCTTATATATCTTCTGTAACAAGACCTTTTGAGAGAGATGAGATTTTAGATAAGATGTTTTCTAATTTCTGTCTTGGAAAATAATTTCAGCTTATAAAATAGATAAAAATTTTATATTTTGATATGAATCAATGACAATAAAGCTTTGAAGTGATAAAATAAGACAATTTTTATCTTAAATAAGGAGGTTTTTTATGTATTTGCCAGACAATGCTCAAAAAGTGGAGGTTCCCGGAGCAAGCGTTGATTTTTTTAAATATGAAAAAGACGGAGTTACTTATTATCAATTTGATACAAGCAGATGCGGTCCTCCCGAGCCTATGGTAAATGCGATGGCCGGTTTGAAGCTTGTAAATTCTCCAAATATCAAGCTTGTTATGATAAATCATAAAATGCCAATGGGACTTTTAAATAAGATTGAGCAAAACTATAATATTGAAAAAGAGGAACTTCCAGACGGAAATGTGAGATTGGTTTTTAGCTATAAAGAGGGAGAGAGCGAAAAAGCTAATTTAAACGATTCTCACTGTGAGGGTTAGAAAGGAGAGTTAGAAGGTGTTTAACGTATCTAAAGATTTTGCGCCGCCTTTTAAATTAATTACGCCGTTTTTTATAAGCGGTGTTGTTTTTTATATTTTGTCGATGCTTTCGGCTCTTTTTTATTCTGCCGGATTTGATTTTAGAGAGCTTAGCGTAGCTGGATGGGTTCATCTTTTTTTAATCGGCTATGTTATGATGATAATTTTTGGAGCGATGGCTCAGCTTGTCCCGGTTGTTTTAGAAACCGGCCATTTTAGCATAGACTGGTATTATCTAATTTTCCCTCTTCTTTTGATAGGAACTGTTTTGCTGGTAGCCGGTTTTTGGCTTAATCCGATACTTTTAAGTTTCGGGGGGATACTTGTTTTAAGCTCAATGATTATTTTTGCGGTTGATGTGTTTTTGACGATAAAGAAAACCTCATTAAATTCATTAACTGTAAAAGCTGTCAAAGTTTCAAATATTTTTCTTTTGATTGGAATTTTAAGCGGGTTTCTGATGGCTTTGACGCTTTCTGGATTTATGGGGGTTGATATAGAGGAGATTTTAAAAGCTCATGTTTTTGCGGTTGTGGGAGGATATGTATTAATTACAATTATGGGAATATCTTTGATTTTGCTTCCAATGTTCGGCCTTGCCCACGGCTTTAATGAGAGAGCTATAAATCTTGCTTTTAAGTTTATGATCTATTCGGTTGCTTTGGTTTTTGCAGGAGTTTTTTTAAAGGCTGATATTATTAAATTAGTCGGCTATTTTCTCTCTTTTGTTTCAATAGTTTTTTACTTATATCAGATATTTTTAATTTATCAAAAAAGAGTCAGAAGAGAGATGGATATCTGGTATAAATCTATGATTTTTGGTTATATATCTTTATTTGTTTCGCTTTTGCTTGGATTTTTGTATATTCTAAGCGGAGGAGGAGCAAATAATTTTTTATATTCCTCAATGTGGCTTTTGTTTGTGGGATTTTTTGCTTTTTTAATAAACGGCCATCTTTATAAAATAGTTCCTTTTTTGGTATGGTTTCATAGATTCTCTCCTCTTGTTGGAAAAAGAAAAGTTCCGATGTTAAACGAGATGTATCCAAAAAAGATGGCGGAATTTGAGTTTTGGTTTAGTTTTGCTGGAGCAGTTTTATCTACTTTGGGGCTTTTGGTAAGCAATGACGAGCTTTTTAGGGGAGGAGTTTATCTGCTTTTTATGGGAGCTTTATTTTTAGGATTTTCTTTAAAATGGATGCTTGAATTTAGGAGTGAAAATGAGTAAACTTACAAAAGAGCAAGTTTATGATGCGATAAAGACGGTAATAGATCCAGAAGTTGGATTTAATGTTGTAGATATGGGGCTTATTTACGATGTGGAGATTGACGATGAAAATAATGTCCATGTAAAAATGACTCTATCTACGAGAGGATGCCCTTTGCATCAGATGATGCAGCAGTGGGTTAAAGAGGCTGTAGAGAAGCTTCCGGGGGTTGGAGAAGTTACGGTTGAGATAGTTTGGGATCCGCCTTGGAATATCACTATGGCAAGCGAAGAGGTTAAGAAGGCTTTGGGGGCAAATCTGTTTAAATGAGAGATTTAAAAAGGGAGCTTCGCCATCTATACGGGGTTGGAATTTTATTTTTTTATTATATGAAATGGCCTATTGTTATAGGCCTTCCCGTTTTATATTTTTATTTAGGATATGATAGAAATATAGTTTTGGATATTTTATGGATATATTCTCTTATTTTGATTTTTAAAGATTTCTATATAATGTATAGGCGATATAAAAGGGGCGAGAAGATATGGAGATAGATTTAAATACCAAGATTTACGATCTTTTAAAGGAGTATCCTTTCTTAGAAGATGAGCTTATTAAAATAAATCCCAAATTTAAAAAGCTAAAAAACCCCGTTTTAAGAAGAACAATAGCAAGGGTAGCCGGTATCAAACAAGCGGCTATCGTAGGGGGAATGGAGCCTTTGGATTTATTAAATAAAATAAGAAGGCTTGTTGGAAAAGAAGAGATTGAAAATATTGAAGATAATGAGCAAAAAGAGGAAAAAAGTTTTCCTATATGGGCTACAAAAGAGCCAAAAGCAATAGTTAATGGAAACAAGCTTTTAGATGAAGGAGAAAATCCTCTCTCCTATATCAATAAAATTTTAAAAGATTTTGAAAAAGGGGATGTTTTGCTGTTAGAGACCGATTTTAAGCCGGCTCCTTTAATTGATGAGTTTTTAAAGAGAGGTTATGAAGTATTTAGCGCCAAAGAGAGTGAAGATAAATTTTTGACATATATCAAAAAATAGTCCCTAAAAGGGACTTTTTAAGAGATTAGTATCATTTTTGGCCAAAGCTCTTTTGAAAGCAGTATCTTCTTAACTCTCTCTTGCCACAATTTTTGAAACTCTTTTTTTATATTTTCATCCGCTCTTTTCATCATTATAAGCTGCATTAGTTCTTTCATTTTAGGATTTGGGGGAATTATAGAACTATCATAAGAGATATCGACATAATCTTTTGTATCTGCTCTTTTTAATCTTACATCTTTTGGAATTTGAGAATTAAAAAAGAGCTTATTTGACCTGTTGAAATTTCCGCCTATTCCCTTAAAACCCGCCTCATCGCTGACTCCGCAGATAAAAGCTATCGTATTTCCTATCACGCCGTTTACCCCCTCTTTTTTCTCTCCTTTTATAAAAACCTCTATCTCTCCTCTAATTGGTAAAGAGTTAGCAAAAAGCTCTCTTAATCCCAAAAGAGTCATCAAATATGCTCCCGCTACCGTAGGGCAGGAGTGGCCTGCAAATTTAACCGCGTCAATATACTCTATTTGCATCTCGCCGTTTTCTATCGCTCCTAAGAAATCCGCTAAAGGATCATATAGTTTTATCTTTTCTACTTTATCGAAAAATGCAGGATAATTCATTCTCTCTCCCCTTTATTTTTAATGAAGGATAAATGGTAACATATCCCAAATTTAATAGCAATATAGGCTTAAACAGATTTAGGAGATATCGCAAATTTACGATATTGATTTATGTCAATGCACTATTTTTATAAAAAATATAGAATTGCTATTGTTAGTCTACTATTGCCTGTTACAGGGTAAAATTAAGAAGGAGGCTTATATGTCACTTAGTCGTAGAGATTTTTTAAAAAGCAGTGCGGCTGCTGCAGCTGCAAGTGCCGTTGGTCTTTCAATCCCAAAAGATGTGGAAGCTGCGAGCAAGGAAGCTGAAAAGGGATGGAGATGGGATAAAGCGGTCTGCCGTTTCTGCGGAACCGGTTGCGGTATTATGATTGCTACTAAAAATGATAGAATTGTTGCTGTAAAAGGTGATCCTTTGGCTCCGGTAAACAGAGGTCTAAACTGTATTAAAGGTTATTTTACTGCCAAAATCATGTATGGTGCTGATAGACTTACAACTCCTCTTTTAAGAGTTAATGAAAAAGGTGAGTTTGATAAAAAGGGTAAATTTAAGCCAGTAAGCTGGAAAAGAGCTTACGATGAGATGGAAAAACAGTTTAAAAGAGCCTATAACGAGCTTGGACCTACAGGCGTGGCCTTTTTTGGTTCGGGACAATATACGGTTCAAGAGGGTTATGCCGCCGCTAAATTGATGAAAGCGGGATTTAGAAGCAACAATATAGATCCGAATGCAAGACACTGTATGGCAAGTGCGGTTGCAGGATTTATTCAAACTTTCGGAATAGATGAACCGGCAGGTTGTTATGACGATATAGAGCTTACCGATACGATTGCGGTATGGGGCTCCAATATGGCGGAGATGCATCCGATTTTGTGGGCAAGATGTACCGATAGAAAACTTTCTAATCCTAAAAAAGTGAAAGTTGTAGTTTTATCTACATATGTTCACAGAACTTGTGATTTGGCAGATGATGTTATTATTTTCAAACCAAATACAGATTTGGCAATTTGGAACTATATTGCAAGAAGCATAGTTTATGATCACCCAGATGCCATAGATTGGAATTTTGTTAAAGACTATACCGTATTTGCCACAGGATTTCCTGATATCGGTTACGGTATGAGAAATCCAAAACATGCTGCAAAGCTTGGATACAGCAAAAAAGAGATGGAGACTGTATCCCATCAAGCTGCAAAACCTTTAAGCGATGCAGAGAGAGTGGCTCTTAAACCTTTTGGCTATGGCGATACTAAAGTTATGCAAATGAAACATGCAAAAGCTGCCGGAAAGCATTGGGCTATCAGTTTTGAAGAATTTAAAAAAGGACTTGAACCTTATACTCTTGATTATGTGGCAAAAGTGGCAAAGGGAGATCCAGATGAGAGTTTGGAGAGCTTTAAAGCAAAACTAAAAAGACTTAAAGATTACTATGTTGAGAAGGGCAGAAAAGTAGTATCCTTCTGGACGATGGGTATGAATCAGCATACCAGAGGAACATGGGATAACGAGTTAAGCTATGTTGTTCATTTCTTAGTAGGAAAACAATCTCTTCCAGGAAGCGGAGCTTTTAGTTTAACTGGACAGCCAAGCGCTTGCGGAACTGCAAGAGAGGTTGGAACATTTGCTCACAGACTTCCGGCAGATATGGTAGTATTTAATCCAAAACACAGAGAGATTGCAGAGAAAATTTGGAGATTACCAAAAGGAACCATTAATCCTAAAGTTGGAAGCCATATCGTTAAAATAATGAGAGATTTGGAAGATGGAAAAATAAAATTTGCTTGGGTTCAAGTATGTAATCCTTGGCAAGATACTGCAAATGCCAATCACTGGATAAAAGCCGCAAGAACTATGGATAACTTTATTGTAGTAAGCGACGGATATCCTGGAATCAGCGCCAAAGTAGCGGATCTTATTTTACCAAGTGCTATGATTTACGAAAAATGGGGAGCTTACGGAAATGCTGAGAGAAGAACTCAACACTGGAGACAGCAAGTAACTCCTGTCGGAAATGCTATGCCTGATGTTTGGCAATATACTGAGTTTGCAAAAAGATTTAAACTAAAAGAGGTATGGAAAGAGTGGAAACTTCCTGACGGCACAGTATTGCCAAATGTTTTAGAAGAAGCTAAAAAAATGGGTTATAGCCCTGAGGATAATTTGTTTGATGTTCTATTTGCCAATAAATATTACAAATCTTTCAAATGGCCTGACCCAATAGGCGAAGGTTTTGGAAATACGGAAGCTGAGGGAGATAAGAGAAACGTAATAGGAACTGACGGAAAGCCTTTTAAAGGATATGGATTCTTTATTCAAAAAGCTCTCTGGGAAGAGTATAGACAATTTGGTGCGGGACGTGGACACGATTATGCTCCGTTTGATGTTTATCATAAAGTAAGAGGCTTAAGATGGCCTGTAGTTAACGGTAAAGATACTCCTTGGAGATTTAACGTAAACTACGATCCTTATGCAAAAAGAGAGAAAGAGAAAGGAAGAGTTAAAGGAGAGTTTGCATTCTATGGGCATGCTCTAAAAACTATTCCTCAAGGAACTCTAAGGGGTCCTGATAAATCCAAGCCTAAAGTTCATTTGCCAAATAAAGCCAAAATATTTATGAGACCTTATATGGAGCCGCCTGAGACTCCGGATAAAGAGTATGATACTTGGCTATGCACAGGAAGGGTTTTGGAGCATTGGCACAGTGGAACAATGACTATGAGAGTTCCAGAACTATATCGCGCGGTTCCTGAAGCTCTTTGCTATATGCATCCTGAAGATGCCAAGAAAAGAGGCGTAAAAAGAGGAGATTTGGTTTGGGTAGAGAGCAGAAGAGGAAAAATCAAAGCAAGAGTTGAGACAAGAGGAAGAAACAGACCTCCTAAAGGATTGGTGTTTGTTCCTTGGTTTGACGAGAGGGTTTTTATAAATAAAGTTACATTGGATGCAACTTGTCCTATTTCTAAACAAACCGATTACAAAAAATGTGCGGTTAAAATTTATAAAGCATAAAGGAAGGAATTGTTTTGAACAATTCTAAAAGCCTTAAAGAGGGGGAGGAGATGGGAAAAAATAAAGCTCCCAAAAATAAAGAGAGAAGAAGATTTCTCATTCAAATGGCACAGAATGTTGCGATAGCAACAGTAGGAGGATTGGTATGGAGCGCTTTTGTAGATGAGGCTAAAGCCGCTCCTCTCCTCCTAAGACCGCCGGGAGCTAAAAAAGAGAAAGATTTCATATCTCTTTGTATTAAATGCGGGCTTTGCGTGGAGGCTTGTCCTTATGATACTTTAATGCTTGCAAAGCCGGGAGATAATAAACCGATAGGAACGCCATATTTTATTCCAAGGGATATTCCATGCTATATGTGCGATGATATTCCTTGTGTTCCTCCTTGTCCTACGGGAGCACTTGATATAGATAGTGTTTCTGAGGTTAAAGAGGGTAAGAGAGTTTTTGATATTACTCAAATGAGAATGGGTGTTGCCATTGTAGATATAAAAGATTGCATAGCTTATTGGGGAATACAGTGCGATGCTTGCTATAGAGCCTGTCCTTTATTGGATAAGGCTATTTTTATGGAGTATAGGCAAAATGAGAGAACCGGAAAGCATGCAAAACTTTTACCGGTTGTCGATCCCGATTACTGCACTGGATGCGGTCTTTGCGAGCATGCGTGTGTAACTGAAATTGCAGCTATAAAAGTTTTGCCAAGAGATGTAGCCTTAGGAAAGGTTGGAAGCCATTATGTAAAAGGGTGGCAAAAGAGTGATGAGAGACGTCTTAAAGGAAGCAAGGGAATTCAGACAACGGTTACTCCAAGAAGTAAGAAGAGTGCCGTTGAATCTCTAAATGAAGGGATAGATTTTGAATAAGATATGGAAAAAATATAGATTTTTAATTTTAAGACGTCTAACTCAAATTGCCATTATGTTTTTATATATAGCTGCTAATGTTTGGGGATGGAAAATTTTGGAGGGGAATCTAAGTTCTTCCAAAGTTGTAGATACTATTCCTTTGTCGGATCCTTATGCTGTATTGCAGATTTTTGCAGCAGGCAGTATAGTTGGAGCAAATGCATTGATAGGTGCATTTATAGTTACTCTATTTTATATGCTAATAGGAGGGCGTGCCTTTTGCAGCTGGGTATGTCCTGTAAATATGGTTACCGACCTTGCCAATTTTATAAGGAGAAAGGGAGGATTTGATAAAGTAGAGAAGAAGTGGTGGGCAAGCAGAAATATCAGGTATTGGGCAATGGGGCTTAGTTTTATAATATCTTTTCTTTTAGGCACAGCAGCTTTTGAAATAGTAAGTCCCGTTTCCATGACTCATAGAGGCTTGGTTTTTGGAATGGGGTTTGGATGGGCTGCTATTTTGACTATATTTCTGTTTGACCTTTTTGTATTAAAAAACGGCTGGTGCGGCCATATTTGTCCGCTTGGGGGTTTTTACTCTTTAGTTGGAAGATTTAGCCTTTTTAGAGTAAAACATAATCAGCCAAACTGCACTCTTTGCATGAAGTGTAAAGAGGTTTGTCCTGAAAAAGAAGTGCTTTTTATGATAGGCAAAAAGAGCTTGTCCGTGAATATGGGAGAGTGCACTTTATGCGGAAGATGCGTAGAAGTATGCGATGATGACGCTCTAAATTTCAGTATTAGAGAATTTGTTAAAAAGGAGAGGAAAAAATGAAGTTAAGTAAAATGAAACGTTTAAGTCTTTCTTTGGTAGTAGTTGCTGCTATTGTAGGAGGATGCGGAGCTGCTACGGCTTCTAATAATCAAGTTGTGCCGGAGAGTAAACTTGGCTATTCAGATCAAGGTATTCCGCCTAAAGTTGAATATTCAAAAGCTGCTCCCGGAACATCTAAAAAGTTTGCAAGAAGTTATGAGAATGCGCCTCCTTTGATTCCTCATAGTGTAGATGGTTTGTTGCCTATAACTATTAAACGAAATGCATGTTTACAATGTCATATGCCAAATGTTGCAAAAAGTATGGGAGCTACTCCTTTACCTCCGACACATTTTAAAGATTTCTTTTTTGATACCAAAAGAAAGCTAATTAAACATAAATTATATGAAGATGAGGTAGCCTATAAAGCAAGATTGACTTTAATGGCAAAAAAAGAGGATATAGCTCCCCAAAGATATAACTGCTCTCAATGTCATGTGCCTCAAGCAAATGCAAAACCATTAGTAGCTAACACATTTAAACCAGATTATAGAAATCCTGAAGATAAGCATAAATCTTTCCTTTATAAAAACTTAATGGAAGGTGTAAAGTAATTGAAAAGCAGAAGGGAGATTTTTACAAAAATCTTTAAGCAAGATAAAGCGGAGGAAATTGTTCCTCTGCCTCCCTACTACAAAGATATTTCAGATTTCAAAAAGTGTGCAGATTGTGAAGGCGAATGCGCTAAAGTTTGCGAAGAGGAAATAATAAAAATAGTTGATAAAAAACCGATTTTAGACTTTTCTAAAAGCGGCTGCACTTTTTGCGATGAGTGCGCTAAGAGTTGTCCTTATGAAGTTTTAAAAGTAGAAAATAAAAACTTTGTAAATGTTTTGATGGAGATAGATATATTAAAATGCCTTGCATGGAATCAGACTATGTGCAGATTCTGTTTAGATGTTTGCGATGATAGAGCCATAAAATTTTTAGGGCTTTTTAGGCCAGAAATCATTTCAGACATCTGCACAGGCTGCGGTTTTTGTGTAAGAGTATGTCCGACAAATGCCATAAAAATTAAAAAGAGGGTAGATGATGTTTAAAAAAGTTTTTCTTTTTATTTTATCTGTAACTATTCTGCTTGGAAGTGATATAAAGCCCTCTTTAAGTATCAAACTTAATGTGGGCGTTTTGGATATGAAAATTTATAAAAACAGTTTGTATATTGCTACCGATGGCGGTAAAGTTATAGTTATGGATATAGATAATTTTAAAATTTTAAATGAGATTAAGATTAGAAAAATAAAAGATTTTATGGGTGAACTTCATGAGAGCGATATTTACAGTGTAGATGTTTTAGATGGTAAAATTTTATTTTTAGCTCAAGCCGAAGATGGGTATAGCGAGCTTTTTATCAACGAAAATAATCAGACAAAAAAAGTTTTGGATAAATCTCTTTCTCTTTATGCAAAAGCTGCCAAATTTGTAGATAAAGATAAGGCAATTTTGGTTTTGATGAGTGATGAAACTGTTTTATACGATATAAAAAATAAAAAGATATTAAAAAGAGCAGTGGCGGGAGAGTATTTTTACTCCTCTATGGATATCTCTCCTAATAGAAAATTTATAGTTATAGGAGATGAGGGTGGTGAAATTATAGTAGTGGATACTTCCAATTTGAAAAGAATTAATCTTTTTAAAGATATAAATAAAGATAAAGTTATTTCTATTTTTACTACAAATGATATGATAGCTGCAGGAAGCAGGGGAGATAAAACTCTTGGAGTTTACAGCCTAAAAGATAAAAAAGGCTGGTCTAAGAGATGTGATTTTTTTGTTTACGCTACTGCTGTAGCGCCCGATGATTCTTATGTTGTTTATGGGGATAATGATAAATATATTTTAAAAATCGCCAATCCTTTTACTTTCGATTTAAAAGATAAATTGATAGGCCATAAAAATATAGTAAATTCTGTAAAATTTATAGATAACAAAACTATAATTACTGGAAGTGAAACTGGTGAAATTATGAAATGGAGGTTAAAATAGATGAATATATCAAGTTGTGTAATAAGGTGTAATCCTCAAGATTTAGAAGATGTCAAAAAAAGGGTAGAAGAGAGCGGAGTTTGCGATATTCATATAGTTGATGAAAAGGGGTATATTATAGTAACTATCGAAGGTGATGGAATAGAAGAGGAGGTAAAAAAACTAAAGACTCTTCAATTTTTAGAAGGGGTTTTAAGTGCTGATATGGTCTACTCTTATAGCGAAGAGGAGTTAGACCAAGCGAGGGAAAATTTTGAAGTTATTAAAAATCCCGTTCCAGAGATTTTGGAAAAAGATGTAAGAGCTGAAGAGATAGTATATAACGGTGATTTAAAGAAAAAATATATTTAAGGATTCAAATGGATATCAGTTACGATATGTTCATTGAAACGGAAATTCCCAAAGATGAGTTAATTATTTCAAGGACAGATCTAAAAGGAATAATTACTTATGCAAATGAGACATTTGCAAAAATAAGCGGTTATGAAGTAGATGAGCTTATAGGAAAGCCCCACAATATTTTAAGACATCCTGATATGCCAAAATCGGTTTTTAAAGATCTTTGGGATACTATAAAAACGGGTAAAAGCTGGAGCGGATATGTTAAGAATCTTAGAAAAGATAGAGGTTTTTATTGGGTATATGCTGAGATAAGCGGAGTTTATAAAGATGGAGAGCTTGTAGAGTATAAATCTATGAGAAGTTTTGTTCCAAAAGAGAAGAGAATAGAGATGCAAAATCTTTATGATAAAATGAGAAAAGAAGCAGGGGAGAATGTAAGATGCGTCTCTTATATTAAGGCTTCTTTATATGATAATTTAGTTAAAAAAGCAAAAGAGAAAAATATTTCGGTTGAAAAGCTTTTAGAATCAATTTGAGTTTACTCAAAGAGGGATTTTAATCCCTCTCTATTTATAATTTTATAATTATTTCTCTCTTTTTCTAAAATTTTCAATTTTTTTAGTTTTCCTATTATACGAGATAAAGTTTCTGGTGTAATATTCATGATAGTTGCTATCTCATTTTTTTTGAGCTTTAAAAACTCTTCTTCATGTTTATAGATAAATTTAGCTACTCTTGCCGTTGAGCTTAAGACTATATCGTTTGTTATTACATTTTCAAGGTATTTGATTTTATTGCTTAAAGATTTAATTATAGTAAAAGATATCTCAGGATTCTTTAAAAATTTTTCTTCAAATTTTTTATAATCTATATGCACCACTTTTCCGCTTGTCATAAATTCTGCAGTTGCGGGATATGGCATATTTTCGAAATTTGCTATTTCGGCTATCAACTCTTGGGGATAAAATGTATGCAAAACTATCTTATTTCCCCTATGATCGGTTTTATAAATTTGTAATATCCCAGCTATTAGCAAAATTAAAGATTTAGCCTTATCTCCTTCATAAAAAAGGATACTTCCTTTTTTGTATTCTTTTATAATAGAAATATTTTTTAATTCTTGAAGCTGATTCTCTTTTAGATTTTTAAACAGATAAAAATTTCTTATATTTTCCATTATCTTTTCTTTATTTTTAATTTTATGTTTAATAAAAATTATAATTAAAAAGCTATTAAGTCTCTATTAATCTTTTCTCTCTTTTTTCTTTTTGACCGACGTCAAAGCTTTTTTGGAAAAATATATATAAAATATAATCAAATCAAATAAAAGGAGGGAATTTGGAATATTATATACAAGATATCCCTTCAAGCCACTTTTTACCAATATTTGTAGTTTCTGCTCTGGTGATTTTATTTGGAATGGCGTATGCCGGATTTTTTACCGTAGTGAAACTAAAGTTGGTAAAAAGATATTTTATGGTATTCGCTTATCTTTCATGGCTTATATTGGTAGGATGTATCTACTATTTAGGAGAGCTTTTGAAAGTGGAGCCTTATACTCAGAAGGTGCTTATAGGAGCTATGTTTGGCTATCTTGTTTTTCCACATGTAGTCTATTTTTTGCTTGAAAAAGTTCATAATAGATTTGAGAGCGAATCAAACCAAATTTAAAAAGGAGGTACAATGGAAAACAGACCATCTGTTTGGTCCAGCAATCGATTCTGGCGTAGGTCTGCAACGTGGGTTACGGGTGTTGCTTCGGTGCTTTTAGTTTTTTTGACATTTGATTCTATGGGTCAAATGAAAATGGGAACCGCGGCTGATATAAAGAATAAAGTGGATAAGAGAATTCCTTCTCCATTAGTAATAAATTATAAAATAGATTATAAGCTAAATAAAACAAGAGGACATGAAATTCCAATTATTGGAGGAATGGACGCAAACGGATATAGTAAATATGAAGAAAAAGAGAAATTTTTTGGAAAAGATAACTGGAGTGAAAAAGAGGCGAAAGCTTTAATTCACAAAGGAAAGTTGACCATCCAAGCTAAAAACTGTATGGATTGTCATACGCTTTTGGGGAACGGGGCTTATTATGCGCCTGATTTAACTAAAGCTTGGTTGGATCCTACATGGGAGACGTTAGCTTCCGCGTATGGAGGTAAAGAGTATGCAATAGCCAAGTTTTTAGAAAATCCGCCTGCAATGGCTATGCATGAGAGGAAAATGCCAAATTTGGGGATTACTAAAGAGGAAGCCAAAGCGGTTGTTGCATATTTAAAATTTATGTCAGCAATTGATACAAACGGTTTTCCAAGAAACTTCGGTAAGATAAAAGGAGCGGTAGATGCAAGGAAATAGACTTTATGAAGGGCAGAAATTAGCTTTAAAATATTTTATGGTTGCTATAGTTCTTTTCGGTGCTCAATTATTGTTTGGGCTTGTAGCCGCTATTCAATTTTTATATCCAAACTTTTTGTTTAATATATTAGATTTTTCAATAGCAAGAATTTTACATATAAACGCTCTTGTTGTATGGCTTTTATATGCGATGATAGGGGCTGTATATTGGCTGCTTCCAGATGAAGCCGGAATAGAGGTTGTTGGAGTTAAACTTGGTAATTTGGCTTTTTATATTTTGACGGCTGCCGTAGCTGTAGTTGTTTTGGTATATCTTTTCATTCAAATAGGACCGGGTAAAGAATCTACTATCTGGTTTATTACTGAAGGTAGAGAGTATATAGAAGCTCCAAGATGGGCTGATATTGGTATAGTAGCGGTTGTATTAGTATTTTTATATAATGTTTACGCTACTGTTATGAAAGGAAAACATACCGGAATTTTAGTTGTTTTGATGGCAGACTTAATTGCGCTTGCCGGTTTGTATCTTGCAGGTATGTTTTATACCGACAATATTGCAGTTGATCAATATTGGTGGTGGTGGGTTGTTCACCTATGGGTTGAGGCTACTTGGGAGGTTTATGTAGCCGCCGTTGGAGGTTATATCCTAATTAAAACATTAAATGCTAATAGAAAAGTTGTGGAAATGTGGCTATGGATAGAGGTGGCTATGATGTTTGGTTCCGGTATTTTGGGACTTGGTCACCACTATTTCTGGATAGGAACACCTGAGTACTGGTGGGAGATAGGTGCGCTTTTCTCAGCTTTGGAGCCTGTTCCTCTTGTAGGTTTGTTTGTGCATGTATTATATGACTGGGGAAAAGAGAGAGGAAAAGGTAATAATATTAAAAATACTCCAGCATTTGCTTGGCTTACAGTTGAGACTTTTGGAAACTTTTTAGGTGCAGGTGTATGGGGATTTATGCATACATTGCCTCAAATAAATCTATATACTCACGGAACCCAATGGCCGGCAGCTCATGGACATTTGGCATTCTTTGGAGCTTATGTAGCAATTTTAATAGGAGCTATCTATTTAGCAATTCAAGGAAAAGCTGGTCTTAAAGAGATGAGAATGACGAAAGCCAGCTGGTGGGCGATAACTTTGATTACTGTTGGTGTTTTAATAATGAGCGTATCTTTGACTATTTCTGCATATGTTCAAACAATGGTAGAGAGAGGTCAATATGGTGGAACTTGGGAAGGATATTTTATAGCTCAAGCAAATCAATGGTTTGTTCAAGGTATGGGCTGGAGACTATTCTCAGGACTTGCTGTAGTTGTGGGATATGGATTTTTGGTATATGACCTTCTAACAATAGATAAAAAACAACCGGCAGAAGTTAGAGAAGGAGCTGTTGCTGCAGCTTAAATTAATAAACATTATTAATTTAATAATTAATAGAAATAATATAAAGGAGTTGTTATGATAGAGCCATGTCATGATGTTGTGTGTAGTTTTTGGTCCTTATTAAATGAGGGGCCAATGACTCTTACCATAATTCTACACACGTTAATTGTTTTGCCGATGGTATGGATATATTTTGATGAGAAAAAGAAGATGGAGAGAGGTGATATCCCTAACGAATAGGGATATCCTTTTTCATAGAATCAATAAGTAAAGGAGGATTTATGAAATTAAAAATTGGATTGAGTGCTATAGTAGCCGTTGGTTTAATGGGAGGTATATTACAAGCTGCTGATAATATTAAACTATCTCCAGAAGAGATGAAGAAAGCAAGTCAAATCTATTTTGACAGATGTGCCGGATGTCACGGAATGCTAAGAAAAGGAGCTTTGGGACCATGGATTAGACCTGAGCCTCATAAAGATAAAAAAGGCGCTATGCATGGAACCAAAGCTATAGGAACTGAAGCTTTGGAATCTATTATCTATAATGGAACTCCAGGTGGAATGCCAGGATGGGGAAAATCTGGCGAGCTTACTAAAGAGGAAGTTAAATTAATGGCTAAATTTATTCAGCTTCCGCCTGTTACACCGCCTGAGAAATCGATTGCTGATATGAAAAAGAGCTGGAAAGTAATTGTTCCTGTTGATAAAAGACCTAAAAAACCTGAAACCAAAAGAAATTGGAAAAACTATTTTGGTGTCGTTTTAAGAGATGTAGGTAAAATAGCAGTAATAGATGGCGATAAAAAAGAGGTTGTATCTGTTGTTCCTTCCGGATTTGCTACTCATATTTTAAGAATGAGTAAATCAGGAAGATATATGTATGCAATCGGTAGAGACGGAAAAGCTGAGGTTATAGATCTTTGGATGAAAGAACCTAAAGTTGTAGCTGAAATTAGAACTTGTAACGATGCAAGAAGTATAGATACTTCCAAATATAAAGGATATGAGGATGAGTATGCGGTTGTAGGATGTTATTGGCCTCCTTCTATTGTAACATTAAAAGGAGATACGCTTGAGCCTATCCAATTAGTTTCTACTGCAAGCTATACTTATGATACGGGTGAGTTTACAAGAGAGGCAAGAGTTGCTTCAATTGTTGCAAATCACCATAAACCAGAGTGGGTTATAAATGTAAAAGAGACAGGACAAGTTTGGCTTTATAACTATGCCGATCCAAGAAATCCTGGAATCAAAATGTTAATGGCTGAGAGATATTTGCATGATGGAGGATGGGATTTAAGTAAGAGATATTTCTTGGTTGCAGCTAACGCAAGAAATAAAGTTGTAGCTGTAGATACTGAGAAAGGTAAAGTCGAAGCAATTATTCCAACCGGAGGAACAAAACCGCATCCAGGAAGAGGAGCTAACGTAAATCATCCGAAATATGGTCCTATTTGGTGTACCGGACATATTGGAAGCAATGATATAGTATGTATAGGAACAGATCCTAAAAAACATAAAAAATATGCTTGGAAAGTTGTTGCTGATATTAAATTGCCAGGCGAGGGTGGTGGAAACCTATTTGTTAAAACTCATCCTAAATGTAAATATATCTTTGCTGATAGACCGGTTAATCCAGATAGAAAACTACAAACTCAAATTTATGTAATTGATAAAAATAAATTGAAAGTAGTTAAAACTATTAAGATTCCTGATAAATACTTAAAATCCAAAGATCCTAAAGTTAAAGTTAGAGGTCCTGTTCATTTCGAGTTTAACCAAAAAGGCGACGAGGTATGGACAAGCATTTGGGGTAATAAACTTACTCCTACAGCAATCTTGGTATATGACGCAAATAGCTTGAAACTTAAAAAAGCTATCGAGGATCCAAGAATTATCACTCCTACAGGTAAGTTCAATGTGTATAATACTATGAACGATATCTATTAATAGTATCGGGCTTTTGCCCGATATTTACTAAAAGCTGTTTGGAAAGCCAAAATTTTTGGTTCTCCAAACAGCTTTAATTATTTTTGGAGGGGTGTAAAATGTTTAAAAAACTTCTTTTATCTATTTTTGTTTTCTCTTTTTCTTTTTCATCTGAATTTGATAGTTTTTATATTCATCAGCTTGAAGCTAAAAGTAATCAAGGAAAAGTTTTATATGATAAATATTGCGCTTCTTGTCATGGAATGCAAAGGGAAGGAATAAGCGCTCCTCCGCTTTTACCTCAATTTATTAAAAAACTCTCTAACAAAAGAATCTCTTCCATTATAAAAAATTCTCTTCCTCAGACTCTTATGCCAAAATTTGATTTTTTGAAAGAAGAGGAGATTTATTATATTGTTAAGTATTTAAAAACTCCGGCCAAAAATATAGAGTGGAATATAGAAAATATAAAAAAATCCAAGAAAATTTTCAATAGTCCCAAGAAAAATTTACATATTAAAAATATAGATAACGTAACTTTGGTTGTTGAGAGAGGAGCTAATAAAGTTTGGATTATGGAAGATGAGAAAATTTTGGATAAATTTTCTTTTAAAAATGTTCACGGAGGATTAAAATATACGCTTGATGGAAAAAATTTTTATGTTCCTACAAGAGACGGATGGATAGGGCATTACTCTTTGAAAGAGGGAAGGCTAAAAGAGAAAATTAGAGCTTGCGTTAATTTAAGGAATATAAGTTTAAGCAGAGATGGGAAATATATCTTTGCTACCTGTCTTTTGCCTCAATCGGTTGTAATTTTTGATAGAGAAAAATTTAATCCTATTAAAGTTGTCAAAGTCAATGGCAAAATTAGCGCTTTATATGAGCTTTATAGCAGGGATGAAGCGATATTTACTTTTAGGGATAAACCGAAATTGGTAAAAGTTGATACTAAAACTCTTAAGTTTAAAAGCTATGATTTAAAAGAGCCGATAGAAGATTTTTTTATAGATCCTTTTGAAGAGTATATTATTGGAACTACAAGAAGAGGAAAAAGTTTAAATGTTTATGATATAAACTCTCTAAAAGAGGTTTTCAAAGCTGAAATTTCTGGAATGCCTCATCTATTTAGCGCTACATATTGGTATAGAGACGGAAAATTTTATTTTGCTACTCCGCATCTAAGAAGCTCTTTTATTACTGTTTGGCAGATGTATGATTGGAAGCTTATAAAGAAGATAGATGTCGGGGGAGACGGTTTTTTTGTCAAGACTCATCCGGCTTCAAATTATTTATGGGTTGATAGGGGAGATGATAAACTTGTTTTAGTAGATAAAGAAGATTTCAAGATAAAAAATTTAACTCCAAGAAAAGGAAAAAGATATATTCATGCCGAATTTAGCGGAGACGGCAAATATACTTATCTTAGTATCTATGAAAAAGATGGGGATTTGCTTGTTTGGCAGACGGATACTTTCAAAGAGATAAAAGATTACAAAGCAAATGTTCCAGTCGGAAAATATAACTTTATAAACAAAAACAGAGTTTTTTATCCAAGACTTTTTGGAATGAGCATATTTAAAGAAAAATGCTGGGGCTGTCATCATCAAACCGCTATGGCTTTTGGCCCTCCTTTTAGCGAAATAGCCTCAAAAAGAGACAGAGGGGAGATAATAAGCCAGATAGAAGATCCAAAACATACATATAAACAGCTTGGATATAAAAGAAATTCAATGCCCTCTTTTAATTTAAATGAAAAAGAGCTAAAATCCATTGTTGATTATATAGAAAGTTTTAAAGGCAAATAGTGTTTAGATTATCCAATTTATTAAAAAGCACAGTTGAGGGCAAAAAGTCAAGAACTTTAAATGGCTCTATTTTGATTTGGAATTTTACAAATCGCTGCAATCTTTCATGTCTTCACTGCTATTCCAAAGCCTCTTTGGAATCAAATGACACTTTAACAACTAAAAAAATTTTTGAAACTATTCCAAAATTAAAAAAAGCAGGAATTAAATTTGTCATATTCTCCGGCGGAGAGCCTTTAACAAGAAGAGATATTTTTGATATAGCAAAAGCTTTTAGGGATGAGGGAATTTCTACTTATCTATCTACAAACGGTTTATATATTCATAAAAGCAATGTAAAGAAGATTATAGATACTTTTGGATATATAGGAATCAGCATAGATGGAGAAAGAGAGATACATGACAGATTTAGAGGGCTTGCCGGAAGCTATGATATGAGTTTAAAAGCTATAGATTTAATTCATGAAAATGAGGGCAGAGTTGGGATTAGATTTACAATAACAAAAGAGACTAAAGACTCTCTTTCTCATATCTTCTCTTTGGCCGAAGAGAAGGGGATAGATAAGATTTATATCTCTCATCTTGTATATTCTGGAAGAGGGCTTGATAATTTGAAAATGGATATAGATAAAGAGGAGAGGAGAAAGAGCGTAGAGTTTATTATAGATAAGGCTTTTAAATACTACAAAGAAGGCGTAGATATTGATATAGTTACCGGCAATATGGAGATGGATGCAATTTTGTTTTTAGAGAGATTTTCAAAAGAGTATCCAGATAAAAAAGAGGCTCTTTTAGATAAACTTAAAAAGTGGGGAGGAAACAGCGCAGGGAGGAATCTTGTCAATATAAATAGCGAAGGAGACGTTAAACCAGATCCCTTTTTTCCTGTAAAGGTGGGGAATATTTTTGAGAGAGATTTTGATAAGATTTGGCAGGATGAAAATAATGAGCTTTTAAGAAAACTTAGAAAATTTCCAAGAGATTTAAAGGGAAAGTGTGAGAATTGTCCCTTCTTGGAAATCTGTAACGGCGGAAGTAGACCCAGAGCTTGGGCTATAAGCGGAGATCTTTGGCAAGAAGATCCAAGCTGTTATATAAATTTGAATAAGGATGGAGTATGAAAAAAATTTTTCTTTTGTTAATAGGAGCGATTTTTGTTTTTGCACATGAGAAAGTTTTTGTGGTGGAGAGGGAAAATAGCGCTCTTGCTGTGATAGAGAATCATAAACTGAAAAATGAAATCAAAAATATGCATAATTTTAATCACGCAGTGGTTAAATTTATAGATAACGACGGATATGTTATTACAAGAGACGGATATTTAATTAAATTCGATCCTATAAAAGAGAAGAAAATCAAAGAGGTTAAAGCAAGCAAAAGCGCGATAGGTTTTACTTTGGCTAAAGATTTTGTAGCAGTAGCCAACTATTCCAATAAAACGGTAGAGATATTTGATAGAGATTTAAATCTTTTGCAAACTATAGATACCTCTTCAAGAAATGTCGGTATAAAAACTTATAAAGATTATTTGATTTTTGCCGCTATGGATAAAGATGAGATATGGGTTATGAAAAGAGAAGGCAAAAAATTTAAAAAATTTAAAGTTATAGAAAATGCCGGAGAGGTTCCGTTTGATGCTATGATAAATAAGAATATCTATGTCTGCGGTTTTTTTAACTCTCCTTTTGTGGGAGTTTTAAATCTTGATACATTTGAGTATAAAAAAGCGCCGTTAAAACTTGAGCATAAAAATATAGTTTTGAAAGTTCCCCATTTTGGTTTTTGGTCTATTATGAAAGATAAATTTTTTATTCCGGCAGTTGGGGATAATAAAGTTTTTGTATTTGACAAAGATTTTAATTTTATAAAATATATAGAAGTGGAAGGAAATCCTGTTTTTACATCTTTAAGTCCTAAAAGAGATTACTTAGCAGTTACTTTTAGCGGTAAAAAATTCCCAATAGTTGAAATTATAGATACAAAATCTTTAAAAATTGTAAAAAGATTCGATTTTAAAGGTATGGTTTTGCATGTTAGATGGAGCAAGGAAGAGCCTTTGTTATATGTTTCAAATAATGGAAAAAGCAAAGTTATAGGCGTAAATACCAAAACTTGGAAGGAAGATTTTAGTATAAATGTTCCAAAACCTTCAGGTATTTTCATTTTTCATACAAAATAGGGGAAAAAGAGTATGGGTAAAGTTTATCTAACGGGAGCAGGTCCCGGAGATATTGAGCTTTTAACTTTAAAAGCGGCAAAAGTGATAAAAAAAGCCGACGTAGTAATTTACGATCGTTTAGCAAATCCTGAAATTTTAAAGATGTGTAAAGACGGATGCGAATTTTTATATGTGGGAAAAGAGGATGGGAAACATATCCTGCCGCAAGATAAGATAAATGAAGTTATCTATCAAAGCGCTTTAAAGTATGATATTGTGGTGAGACTAAAGGGCGGAGATCCTTTTGTTTTCGGAAGAGGCGGAGAAGAGGGAATATATTTAAAGAAAAAGGGAATTGAATTTGAGGTAATTCCGGGCATTACTTCAGCTATAAGCGTTCCAGCTTATGCTGGAATACCGGTAACTCATAGAGGGATTAGCGCAAGTTTTCGAGTTGTAACCGGTCATGAGGCGCCAAATAAAGAGACAAGCCAGATTCCGTGGGAGAATTTCAAAACCGATGATACGATAGTGTTTTTGATGGGGCTTCATAATCTTGAAAATATCTCTAAAAAACTTATTGAGATAGGAAAACCCAAAGATTTTCCGGTTGCCGTTATTAGCAGGGGAACTTCAAAAGAACAAAAAACGATAATTGGAACTTTAGAAAATATAACCTATTTGGCAAAAGGTTTAAAAACTCCAGCTTTAATTGTAGTAGGTAAAGTGGTAGAGCTTAGAGATTCCCTTAAGTGGTTTAAAACTTAAATTATTAAATTAATTTTTATCTTTAATAATTATCTCTCAAGAAAATATTTACTTTCTTTGTAAAAAGCCGTAAAATAGCCTATTTAAAGGAAAGCAATTGATTTATGTCAAGAGTTTTTAAAGCTTAAAATTTTTCTTGATGTAAATCAATTTTAAGATTCAAAAAAGTATAGAAGCCTCTGAATCTTAATTCATTAAGCTCTAAATAAGCAAGTTTTAATTATAATTTATTTAACGTATATTTAACAAAGAAAGGAGGACAATATGCGGATTGGAAGAACCTTTAAAAGGTTGATCAGTGTAGCCGCAGCCGTATGTATGGTTTCAGGTTTTGCTACGGCTCAAAGTGAACTTGAGAAGATTATGAAAGAAAGAGGATTGACGCAAGATGATATCTTAGCTGCTGCAAAAACATATACTCCAAGTGGTGGAAGGGATAAATATATAGTTTTTAGCTCAGGCGGACAGTCTGGTCAGATTATGGTTTATGGCGTTCCGTCTATGAGAATTTTGAAGTTTATCGGTGTATTTACTCCTGAGCCTTGGCAAGGTTGGGGTTATGATGACGATACCAAAAAAGTTTTGGCTGAAGGTAAATGGTTTGGTAAACCTATAACATGGGGAGATACTCACCATCCGGCAATTTCTGAGACAAATGGAAAATATGATGGAAAATGGTTAGTAATTAACGATAAGGCAAATCCGAGAATTGCTGTTATAGATTTAAAAGATTTTGTTACAAAACAGATTGTTGTAAATCCTGTTTTTAAATCAGATCATGGTGGAGCTTTCTTTACTCCAAATAGCGAATATATTCTTGAAGCCTGTCAATATGGTGCTCCTTATGATTTAAGTTATCATCCAATGGAAGAGTATGCTGATGTTTACAGAGGTGGAGTTACTGTATGGAAATTTGATCATGAAAAAGGAAAAATTATTCCAAAGGAATCTTTTGTAATTGAGATGCCTCCGTATATGCAAGATTTAAGCGATGCAGGTAAAGAGTTAAGTTATGGATGGGGATTTACAAACTCTTTTAACTCTGAGATGTATACAGGGGGTATTGAAAAAGGACTTCCTCCATTTGAAGCAGGATGCTCAAGAAATGATACAGACTACTTGCATGTTTATAATTGGAAAAAATTAGCTGAGCTCGCAAAAGATCCAAAAAATGTAAAAGTTATAAATGGTATAAAAGTTATTCCAATTGAAGTTGCTGTTAAAAATGATGCTTTATTTTTGATTCCTGAACCAAAATCTCCTCATGGAGTAGATGTAAGTCCTGATGGAAGATATATTGTTGTTTGCGGAAAGCTTGATACTCATGCAACAGTGTATGATTTTAAGAAAATTATGGAAGCTGTTAAAAATAAGGACTTTGTAGGTAAAGATCCATATGGAATTCCTATTATAGATATGAAAAAAGCTATGCATTGCCAAGCAGAGCTTGGACTTGGACCTCTTCACAATCAATTTGGACCTAAATGGAAAACAGAGGGTGAGATTTATACTTCTTTATATGTTGACAGTCAAGTTGTAAAATGGAACTATTTAACATGTGAAGTAAAAGATAGAGTAAATGTAAACTATAATATTGGTCACCTTTGTGGTATGGAAGGAAAAACTGAGGATCCTCAAGGAGAGTATATTATAGCTCTAAATAAACTTGCAATTGACAGATTTAATCCAATAGGGCCTCTTCATCCGCAAAACCATCAGCTTATAGATATAAGTGGCAAAAAAATGAAACTGCTTTATGATATGCCGGTTCCTCTCGGTGAACCTCACCAAGCTGTTGCAATTAGAGCAAGCAAACTTCATACTGAAGTTAGATATCCAATGGGAACAAATCCTTTTACAGGAAAACCTCATAAAGGTAAAACTCTTGCAGGACAAGAGCGCATAGAGAGAAAAGGAAATCATGTATATGTTTATGGAACTTTGGTTAGAAGTCATATTAACCCTGAACATGTAACTGTAAACAAAGGAGATATAGTAACTTTCTATCTAACCAACTTAGAAAGAGCGGAAGATGAGACTCACGGATTTACAGTTGACTGGTATAATGTTCATGCTTCTTTGGAGCCTGGTAAAACAGTTGCCGTAACATTTAAAGCCGACAGAGAGGGTGTTTTCCCATACTATTGTACAGAATTCTGTTCTGCATTACACCTTGAGATGATGGGATACTTGATGGTTAAAGATCCTAATAAGAAATATAAATCTGTTAAGAAAATTAAGCTCAAAAAAATGAGCAAAGAGCAGTTGCAAAAAGAGTATGACAAAACTGTAAAATTAAATGAAGCCACTAAAAAAGTTATTCAAAGTGTTGTTAAATTCCTAAAAGAGAATCACTACGAGAAATATCCTGTAGTTAAAAATCTTGTAGATGACGCTATGGATCAATTTAGCAAAGTTGCTGGCGAAGAGAAGAAGGCTGAAGAAGCTCTCAAAAAAGGAGATATAGAGACAGCTATCAACTTCCAATATCAAGCATGGCAATATTTGGTTAAAACAGCTGATGTTGGTATTAGAGCTAAAGATTTATTGGTTAAAAAACTTGCCACTCCTATGAGCGAAGCAGCAAAAAGAGGAGAAGCTGCATTTGCAGAAGGAGGATGTAACGGATGCCACGTTATTGGTAAGGTAAGTTCAGGCCCTGATCTTGTCGGTGTTCTAAAAAGACATGAAAATGGCGAGAAATGGGTTGCTGAATTTATTAAAAACCCATCAAGCAAATATGATGATCCATATGTAAAATCTATGATTGATTATTTTAATCTCAGAATGCCAAATCAACATATGAGCGATCAAGAGATTAAAGATATTATTGAATATCTAAAATGGATCGACGAAAACGCTAACCTCTTCTAAAAAAGAGAGGGAATTTCTCCCTCTCCTTTTTTGTAGATTTGATAAATCCCTATATTTATTTATAATATTTTTAAATGATATAAATAAATATAGGTTATAAATCGTTGATTCTAATCAATCTTGTTAATGTTATATTTGTGTATAATAGAAGAAAATCTTCCTAAAGGAAAACTCATGAAAAAATTTCAAATTTATGCTCTCTTGGCATTTGCCGTATTACTTTATTGGTTTGTTATTCCTGCAGTTATTACCCATGATGTTCCAGATTTAGCTAAAGAGGGAAAAGCAGATAAAATTCCAAAAATTGCTTATGAAGTTTGGAATTTTTATCAAAAAGGAAGATATGTAAGTCCAAATACCCCTCCGGAGGCTCTTGATAAAAATAAAAATCCAATATTGCAAAAGATGATAGAGTATAATGCTGAAATAGGTGTTGCAAGCGCTCCTATCTGGTATGTATCTTTGGAAGCTCCAAACTATCCAAAAGATGCTTTTCCTGAAGGAATTCCTGTCTATTACCATTTTGATGGATTTAGTGGTGATGTTCATGAGATGAATACAATTAATCACTTTATAGGTATGGATCCTATGGAGAGAGGCGCTCCTTATCTTAGAGCAATTGCTCCTTATGTATTGGTATTGCTTGCTTTTGCTTATATTCTGTTTATGCTTTATAACTGGAAATGGCTTGAATGGATTATGTGGATAGCGGTAGCTTTGCCTATTATTTTCTTGGGATTTTACGCATACTGGCTGTATTGGTTTGGCCATCATATGCACGATTGGGGAGCGTTTAAAATAAAACCGTTTATGCCTACCGTATTTGGAGACGGGAAAGTGGCGCAGTTTACGACGCACTCTTATCCAACGCTTGGTTTTTGGCTTTTGCTTGCTATAAGCGTTTTAACGCTTCTTGCGATTGTTTCTAAAAGAAAATATTTAAGAGAGCATAAAATACAATGAAAAGCATAGCTCTCTTTTTACTTTTTATAGGTATTTCTTTTTCTCAAAGTTTGCAAAGTTATATCGATAAAGTAAAAGAGGGCTCTAAACTTGAACTTCCGAAAGGAGTTTTTAAAGGGAATATCATAATAAACAAGCCTTTAATGATTGTCGGGCAAAAAGGCAAAACAGTCATTAGAGGCGATGGAAATGGAACTGTTATAAAAATAAGAAGTTCTAATGTTATATTAAAGAATTTAATTATAGAGCATAGCGGTAAAGAGCATGAAAGAGTAGATGCCGGAATCTCTATAAAGAATGCCGATTTTTGCACGATTGAGAATTGTAAAATCAGAGATTGCCTGTTTGGAATAGATTTGCAAAATGTTCATGACTCTAAAATTATAGGAAATTATATTACTTCAAAACCTTTTCCTTTAGGAATCAGAGGCGATGGAGTAAGGCTTTGGTATAGCAATGACAATATTTTAAGAGGTAACCATCTATATAAGAGCAGAGATTTTGTTATCTGGTATAGTCATGGAAATTTGATAGAAAAAAATATAGGAGAGTATGGAAGATATTCTCTTCATTTCATGTATGCGGGGAAAAATATTGTCAAAAACAATATCTACAAGCACAATAGCGTGGGTATTTTTTTTATGTATTCAAAAGATACTATTGCCGAGGGCAATATGATAATGAGTTCTATTGGAACGACTGGAATTGGGATAGGGTTGAAAGACGCTTCCAACTTTACTATAAAAAACAATACAATTCTCTATTGTGCAAAAGGTTTTTATATAGATAGGTCGCCTTTTGATCCTACATCCAAAAATTATATAACGGGAAATAAGATTTTATATAACTCGATAGGAATGCATTTTCACTCTTTAAGCACAAATAACGAAATAAAGAAGAATATTTTCAAGGGCAATATGGAAAATGTTTATGACGATTCGGGAGTTATTCATTCGGTTATGAATCATTGGGAGAATAATTACTGGGATGATTACGAGGGACTTGATAAAAATAGAGACGGCATAGGAGATACTCCTTATACTTTGTATTATTATGCCGATAAGATGTGGCTTTTAAATCCGAATGTGAGATTTTTTTACGGATCGCCTGTTATTTCGATTTTGAATTTTTTGTATAAATTGGCTCCGTTTTCCGAGCCTGTGAAACTTTTAACAGATCCTAAGCCTTTAATGTATGAATAGGAGTTATTATGACTGATAAGCAAAGAAGAGATTTTATAAAGAAGATGGCCGGTTTGGGAGTTTTGGGAATTGCGGCGGCAGCCGGCATTTATGGGGCTAAATATTTTAAAAATGAGGAGCTTAAGTTAAGACCTCCCGGAGCTGTGGAGGAAGATAATTTTTTGGCTCTTTGTATTAAGTGCGGTCAATGTTTGCAGGTTTGCCCATATGATTCTATTTTGCTTGAAGATTTAAATGGGAAAGCTGGAGTTGGCACCGCTTATATCGATCCCCATAAAAGAGGATGCTATCTTTGCAAAGCATTTCCCTGTATTTTGGCCTGTCCAAGCGGAGCATTGGATCATGAGAAGGATGATATCAAATATGTTCATATGGGAATGGCTGTTATAGTAAATGAAAACGCATGTTTGGCTCTTCATAACAAACCTGTTCCAGACAGCGCAATAGATAGAATTTATGAACATACGAAAGTTTTAAGCAAAAAAGAGATAGAAGAGAAGAAAATAGAAGATGTTCCAAATCCAAGCGAAAAAAGAGAACTTCAAACCCAGCTTCTAAAAAAACTTGAAAAATTTAGAAATGCAAAAAATTGCACTATTTGTGCCGATCTTTGCCCTTATCCAAATCCCTCTTTAGCTATTGGTATGATTGAGAAAAATGGCGGCTATATTCCTGAAATTAGGGAAAAGTGTGTAGGATGCGGGGCATGTGTGGAGCTTTGTCCGACAAATGTTTTAAGTATCGTTCCGCGTGCAACGTATGAAGAAATATATAAAAAGGCTTAAATATGAAAATGAGAGATATTTTAATTACCGCTGTTTTTACATCTCTTTTATTTAGCGGCTGTGAGAGTAAAAAAGAGAGTAAAGAGAGCGCCTCTTTGAAAGAGATAAAGATAACCGAGGGAGTTGTAAAAGAAAAGGAAGCAAAAAGTAAAAAAGTAGATAAAGGGGAATTTTATTATTCTTATAATACAAAAAAAAATAAAAAAGAAGTTGAAGATGAAGCAGCTTTTACCAAGCTTGGAGCTTACAGAAGAGTTAGAAATAGATATGAGAGAGTTCAAATCTCCCTTTTAGCAAATAAGCTTAGCAAAGATTTTTTAATTTACTGCTCTGCGTGTCATGACGATTATGCAAACGGAATAATAGGCCCGTCTCTTCTTGGAAAAAGCGGAGATTATATTTATAAACAGCTTTTAGATTTTAAAAATGGCAAAAGAAAAAATGTTTTAATGGTTCAGCTTGTTAGAAGACTTAGCGATGAAAAGCTTAAAGCTTTAGCGAACGAAGTTGCCGAATTTAATAAAAAAGTTCAAAAAATAAAAGAAGAAAACAGAATAAAAGGATAGGCGATGATTAGACATATTATAGCATTTATTGCCGGGGCGTTAACTCTTGTAGCCATTTTGTATATGGCAAAACTCGATATAGAGGCTCAAAAATTTAAGCATATAAAAGAGATTATTGAAAAATCCAAGCTTGAAGTTCCCGTAAGCAAAAAGGCTCAATCTTCACAAGCTGTTTCTAAATCCGCAGTTTCACAAAAAAAGGAGAGTGAAGAGGAGAAGAAATTAAAAGTTTTAAAAGAAAAAGCGGGGAGAATGTCGGCTTTTGAAGTTAGTCCTCTTTATAGAAGAAATTGCGCATCTTGTCATGGAATAAATGGAATGGGAGTAATAGGTCCAAAACTTATAGGAAAAAGCGAAGATGAAATATATAAGGCTTTGATGGATTTTAAATCCGGAAAGAGAAAAAATTATGTAATGTTTGGTCTTTTGAACAATATGAGTGAAGAGGATTTAAAATCTTTGGCTAAAGAAATAAGCAGTTTTGAGCAAAAATTAAAAGAGAGCAGCAAATAAAGGATTCAAAGTGGACAAATATACCGCATCTGCAAAGGAGCTTGTCAATGCTCCTCTTTTATCGACTCTCTATTATAAAACAAGAGAGGGTAAAATAAGGCCTACTTGGAGGTTTTGGAGGTGGCTTAGCGTTATAATTATCAATTTGACGTTTTTCCTTTCTTATCATATAGATATTCAGTTTTTGGAAGGGACGCTTACAGGCTCAAGGCTTCTTGGTTTTCATTTGATAGATCCTTTTGCGGCTTTGGAGATTTTAGCGGCAGAACATCATATCCATACCAATATTATTATAGGAACCGTTACGATAGCTCTTTTTTATTTTATTGTGGGAGGCAAAGCTTTTTGCGGCTGGGTTTGTCCCTACGGGCTTTTAAGCGAAATAGGAGAGAGAATTCATCAAATACTTGTAAATAAAAGAGTTATAAAAGAGAGAAGATTTGATCCAAGAGTCAGATATATCTTTTGGATTATTTTCTTGGCAGCCGCTGCGATTGATGGATATTTGGTATTTGAGATGATAAATCCCGTTGGAATTTTGAGCAGATTTATAGTATATGGTTGGAGTTTGGCCATAGTTTGGGTTTTGGTTATTTTAGCTGTTGAAATATTCTTTTCAAGAAGAGCCTGGTGCAAATATGTCTGTCCTATCGGAACCACTTACAGCTTTTTGGGATGGACAAGTCCTATGAAAGTGCAATGGGATATGAATAAATGCGATCATTGCGCTGCCTGTTTTATTGCTTGCCCTGAAGATCATGTGCTTGAGAGATTTAAAGCAAAATATGATGAAGAGAGAAAAGAGAAGGGGATAACAAAAGAGTTTGTTAAAGACGGTGATTGTATAATGTGTGCAAGATGTTTTGATGTATGTCATGAAGATGCGTATAATTTTGAATTTAGGTTGAAAAATTTAGTATGATAGAAGTAAAAGAAGCCGTAAAAAAATTTTTAGATGTCAATGTATTAAACCGTGTAAATTTAAAGATAGAAAGGGGCGATAAAATAGCTTTAATGGGGCCAAATGGGGCAGGCAAAACGACGCTTGTTAGATCTATTTTGGGCTTTTACCATTTAGACAGCGGAGAGATAAGAGTTAAAGGGTTTGATCCTATCAAAGAGAGAGTCAAAGTTTTGGAAAATATCAGCTTTATTCCCCAAACGCCGCCTCCTATTAAATTAAATGTAGAGGAGCTTTTAGAGTATGTTTCCAAAAGCTCAAAAACTCTAAGAGGGGATATTTTGAAAGAATCCTCCAAAATGGATTTAGATGTTTTAAAGAATTTAAAAAAGCCTTTTTTTAAACTAAGCGGAGGAATGAAACAAAAACTTCTAATAGCTATTGCTTTGGCTAAAAAAAGCGATATTTTGATATTTGACGAGCCTACCGCAAATCTCGATCCAAAGGCAAGAGAGAAATTTTATGAGCTTTTAAGCTCTTTGGATGAGAATATATCGACTATTTTTATTACCCACCGTCTTGAAGAGATAGAGGGACTTGTAAATAGAGAGATTTATATGGATTTGGGAAGCATAGTTGAAGATGAGAGAATTTAGATATATACTACTTTTTATTTTGGGAGTATTTTTTATCTCCTTTAGCGGATGTTCCAAAAAAGATTACACAAAAGAGCCGGCTAAAATGCACTGGGATAGAGATATGTGCGAAAGATGCAAAATGGCCATAAGCGAGAGAAAATTTGCCGTTGAAGGAGTAGATGAGAAGGGGAGAGTTTATAAGTTTGACGATATAGGGTGTCTTATTTTGTGGAATAAGCTTGAACATCCGGAAGTTAGATTTAAAAAAATCTGGATAACGGATGCAAAAAGCGGCGAATGGATAGACGCAAAAAAAGCTTTTTATACGACAAATAGCATAACTCCCATGGGGTATGGATTTGCAGCTCATAAAAACAGACCTAAAAGCGGTGAAATTATAGATTTTAACGAGGTTAAAAGAAGAGTGGAGAAAATAGGCAAATGAATAATCTTTTGTTGATAGCTAAACTGGATATAAGAGAATCCCTTAGAAGCAGATGGTTTTTGGTATATCTGTTGGTATTTGGTGGCTTGATGGCATTTTTTTTCATTACCGGAATTACCGACAGTGTAGTGATGGGATTTACGGGTTTAAGCCGCCTTTTATTAGTTTATATGGAAGTTACGATTATAATTTTGCCTATTTTTATTTTAATAACTACGGTAAAATCAATTTCTGTGGATAGAGAGAGCGCTGTTTTGGAGTATATGCTATCTTTCCCTATATCTTTAAGGGATTATTATTGGGGAAAGATGATAGGGCGTTTTAGCATCACCTTTTTCCCTGTGTTTTTGGCTTTTTTAATAGGAGTTATTTGGGGAGTTTTTAAAGGAGGTGAGATTCCTTGGGCGATTTTGCTATCCTATAGCGCTTTGATATTTGCTATTTGCGCCGTTTTTTTGGGAATAGCCTTTTTTATCTCCACAATTGTAAAAAGCCATGACGTAGCGCTGGGGGCAAGTTTTGTAGTTTGGATTACGCTTTTGGCTTTCATCGATATAGCTCTTATTGGATTGATGCTTCAAAACAGATGGGATGATAATTTGATTATATCCATAGCCCTTTTAAACCCTATAGAAGTTTTCAGAGTCGGGGCGATATCGCTTTTTGATCCCGAACTTACGGTAATGGGACCTGTAGCATACTTTCTGCTTGATACTTTTGGAAG
>JALVCR010000098.1 GCA_027009865.1 Campylobacterales bacterium | reverse complement strand
ATGGAGTAATCCATAGTTGGCTTAATAGAATGGTTCTTCCAGATACTGTAGGAACGGGAGGAGACAGCCATACAAGATTTCCAATAGGAATAAGCTTTCCAGCAGGCAGCGGGCTTGTAGCGTTTGCGGCAGTTACTGGAACTATGCCTTTAAATATGCCAGAATCTGTGCTTGTTAGATTTAAAGGAGAGCTTCAGCCGGGAATTACGCTAAGAGATTTGGTAAACGCAATTCCATATTTTGCAATTAAGCAGGGACTTCTTACTGTAGAGAAGAAAAATAAAAAGAATATTTTTGCAGGAAGAGTGCTTGAGATAGAGGGACTTCCTTTCCTAAAAGCAGAACAGGCTTTCGAGTTAAGCGACGCTTCAGCAGAAAGAAGCGCAGCAGCTTGCACCGTTAGATTGGACAAAGAGCCTGTAATTGAGTATATAAAATCAAATATCTCTCTTCTTGAAGAGATGATAGAAAAAGGGTATGAAGATAAAAGAACGATTCAAAGAAGAATCGATAAAATGAAAGCATGGCTTGAGAATCCAACTCTTTTAGAGCCAGATGAAAACGCAGAATATGCGGCCGTAATAGAGATAGATCTAAATGAAATTACCGAGCCTATCGTAGCGTGTCCAAATGATCCAGACGATGTGGCAACACTAAGCGAAGTTTTGGCAGATCCAAAGAGACCTCACAAAATAGATGAGGTATTTGTCGGAAGCTGTATGACAAACATTGGACACTACAGAGCTTTGGGAGAGGTTTTAAAAGGCGAAGGACAAGTGCCTACAAGACTTTGGATAGCTCCTCCTACAAAAATGGATAAACAAGAGCTGATAAACGAGGGATATTACTCAATTTTTGCCGCTGCGGGAGCAAGAATAGAGATTCCAGGATGCTCTCTTTGCATGGGAAATCAGGCAAGAGTAAGAGATAACGCAACTGTATTTAGCACAAGCACAAGAAACTTTGACAACAGAATGGGCAAAGGAGCGAAAGTCTATTTAGGAAGCGCAGAACTTGCAGCCGTTACGGCAATTTTGGGAAGAATTCCTACAAAAGAGGAGTATCTATCCATAGTTCCTAAAAAACTTGCAGGAAAAGAGGAACAAGTTTACAGATATCTAAATTTCAACCTCCTAAATAAAGAGGAATTGGAAGAGATGCTCGATTAATTATAAATTACCGAAAGGTTTCTTAAACCTTTCGGTTAATTATATTTTCAAAATAGTATATTTATTTCGTTATTAATAATATATTTTTTATCAGTTAAAAATGTTTTAACCTTTCTATTAACTCTCTATTAACTATTTCTCGCTATAATAATTTTCTAAACAAATTTTCAAGAAAAAAAGGAGTTTTAATGAAAAAAATATTAATATCTACTGTACTTAGCTCTATTTTGATAACGGCTATAAATGCAGATACAAGATTTGGAGGAAATTTCTCAGGAGGACACTCAAGCGGGGGGACATCCGGGGGAAGCTATTCAAGCGGAAGTGGAAGCTCTTCTGGCAGCTATTCTGGTTCACAATCCTCAAATTCCGGCTCCTCCAAAGGCTCATATGAATCACAAAATGGAAATGGAAATGAAAATGGTAAAGGATATAGTGAGCAAGAAGGAGATTCTGGATACAAAAACTCAAACGATAATGATCATGATAATGATGGTGATTACGATAATGACAGCGATCATGATAATGATCATGATAAGGACAAAGATAATGATAAAGGAAATGATAATTCCAAAGATCACTCCAACAATGATCAAAATCAATCGCATCAAGATGACGATTTTGGAAATATGAAACCTCCTATGCCAAACAATCCTATAAATGGAGGAGAGGATAATGACAAAGATAAAGGAGAAGGGCATAAAGGCGGCCACTCAGATTTTGGTATGAAACAGCCTCCTAAAAAACCGGATTTCGAAAAAGCCCATGGAGCTTATAAAGCGGTTATTTTGAAATGGAAAGATGAGACTGATAACGAGCTTGGATATAAAGTTTTTAGAGATGGAGAACTTATAGCCATACTTCCTCCAAACACTACCCATTTTGTGGATAAAACCGTAGAACCGGGCAAAGAGTATGATTATGAAATAAAACCTTTTAATGATTTTGGAGAGGGAGAAGGAGTTCAAACACAAGTTAAAACAAAAAAGCCTAATAAAAATAAAATAGAAGAGCATTTTAAAGATCATTTATCAAATTTTTATGACGGAACTGTTGATGAGAATAAACTAAAAAAAATGATGGAAATATATGAAGAAGGCAATCCTTTAACAAAGGTTTATAAGCATTTCTTTCTAAAAGATAACAAAGATCTTCCAAATGATGAATTTGTAAAAAAACTTTATGAAACCCTTTTGGGAGAAACTCCAGACCAATCCACTATAGACGATTTGGCAAATAAACTAAAAAATGCTCAAATAACAAGAGAAGAGCTATATTATGATGTAGTAACTTCGGATGATTTTAAAAATAAAGTAAAAGATGAAGGGTTAGATAACGTATTTGAGGGAGATGAAAATCAAACTAAAGAGAAAATTCATAAAATCTCTCAATTTGTAAAAAGATTCTACACTGAACTTCTTAACAGAAACCCAGAAGAGGGAGGATACAACTATTGGGAGCAACAACTTGCCAATAAAGATTTAAGCGCAAAAGATATAGCAAAACAGTTTTTCAGCTCAGAAGAGTTCAAAAACAAAAATCTAAGCGATGAAGATTTTGTAAAAACTGTTTATAAAGTAATTATGGGAAGAGAAGCCGATCAAGGAGGCGTTGATTACTGGACAAAGAAACTAAAAGAGGGAATGAGCAGAGATCAAGTCGTAAATGAGTTTTTAAACGTGCCTGAATTTGAAAATCTTGCCAAAGATTACGATATTGAGGCAAAAGATCCCGTAAAAGAGTTCATAGAGAGATTTTACACAAAAGCTCTTCATAGAGACGCAGATCCAAACGGAAGCCAATACTGGTCAAAAGAGTTAAAAGAGGCTAAAAAAACAGCAAAAGAGGTGGCTAAACAATTCTTTAATTCAAAAGAGTTCAAAGATAAAAACTTAAATGATGAAGAGTTTATAAAAACCGTATATCAAACTCTAATGGGAAGAGATGCCGACGAAGGCGGACTTGAATATTGGAAACAGCAGCTTCAAAACGGTGTAAGCAGAGAAGAGATGATAGATCAATTCTTAAATTCCGAAGAGTTTAAAAAATTTGCTATGCAGTCTGGAGTTTTGGTAGATAAACCTTCCAAATAAAATTTAGCCGATCAAATGATCGGCTAAAATTAATCTTCATCTTCCTAAGCAGGATAACTTTGATTTAATCTCTATTTTGTATAATCTCAAAAAATTTAAAGGAAAAAATGTGGAAAATTTGCCAAAATGCCCAAAATGCGGGGGAGAATATGTTTATGAAGACAGAGATCTTTTAATTTGTCCCGAATGCGGATATGAGTGGTCTAAAAACAGCCAGGAAACTGTAGAAGATGAGCTTATTGTAAAAGATGCAAACGGAAATATTTTAAAAGATGGAGACAGTATAACCGTTATAAAAGATCTTAAAATCAAAGGAAGCTCCTCAGTAGTAAAAGTTGGAACAAAAATAAAAAATATAAAATTAACTAACGGAGATCACAATATAGATTGCAAAATTCCGGGTATTGGAGCTATGAAACTAAAATCCCAATTTGTTAAAAAAATATAACTAGCTTTCTAAAAAGGCCTCCTGAGAGATAAAGTGTTCATTAAAATCGTAAGCTTTTATTTTAAAAGCTCTTTTACATCCACTTTCAGCGGCCTCAAAAATTACCATCTGAAAA
>JALVCR010000097.1 GCA_027009865.1 Campylobacterales bacterium | reverse complement strand
CCAAAAAATTATTTGAATATTTAAAAAGAGTCTGTTTAGTTTCTCAAGGTCATAAGATAAAGCGGTAACCTTAAAATCATCTCTTTTAAAAACTTTATAAATCATATCGTGTATGCCTATTATCAGATAATCGTTTCTAAAAGAGATCTTTTTTTCTTTGTCCAAAGCCTTTTTTATCAAAGCTATCGGCTCTCTCTCATAGCCGCTTACAAAAATATATCTTCCCTCTCTTAAAGAGCTTTTTATAATATTTTCATTTTTTTTATTAAAAGAGTTTGGATTTCTTCTATTTAGCTTTTCATAAAATTTCACTAAAAGAGAGTCTATATCTGATAAATACTCCTCTATTTTTATCTCTTTGTTTGTTTTTATCAAATTTTTAACCGAAAAATCCCCGTAACAAAGAGAAAAAATAGCCAAAAAAACTAAGAAAACTCTCATAACTCATCAAACAAAGAGGGATAAACTAAAGATTTAATTTTAAAGCTCTTTCTATGTATTTCGCAATATCCATATTTTTTTATGAAACTGACATGCTCTTTTGTCCCGTAGCCTTTGTGATTTTTAAACTCATAAAGGGGATATTTTTTGTCAATTTCCATCATAAATCTATCACGGCTCACTTTGGCTAAAATGCTCGCAGCGCTTACTTGATAAATTTTATCATCAGCCTTTATTAAAGGCTCTATCCCTTCTACTTCAAAATTGCTATTTCCATCCATTATGTATCTATCGGCTAAAAGGGAGTCTTTTATATCTTTTAAAGCTTTTTTTATTGCTTTTGAAATTCCGTTTTCATCAATAAAACGGTTATCTATAAAAACTATTTTATATTGGGCTCTCTTTATAATCAAATCAAAAAGCTCTTCTCTTTTTTTAAAAGAGAGTTTTTTGGAATCCTTAAGCCCCTCTATTTTCCTTTTTAAAATCACTCCCGCAACAACCAAAGGTCCAGCAAGCGCTCCCCTTCCAGCTTCGTCTATGCCGCAAACGACTCTATAAGCCAAAATAAGCCTTTGTTTTTAGAAAAATTATAACGATTGGAAACTTAAAGGGAGATTGTAAAAGAAGTAAAACAAAAAAGTGGCCGGGGGAGAGGGATTCGAACCCCCGGAGGCTTGCGCCTCAACGGTTTTCAAGACCGCCGCTTTCGACCACTCAGCCATCCCCCGATATGGAGGCGACACCCGGATTCGAACCGGGGATCAGGGCTTTGCAGGCCCGTGCCTTAGCCACTTGGCTATGTCGCCGATTTAGTGGTGCCCGAGGCCGGACTTGAACCGGCACGGACGTAATATGTCCGAGGGATTTTAAGTCCCTTGTGTCTACCAATTCCACCACCCGGGCGCTTAAAGAATTTAAATTATGGAGCGGGAGACGGGATTCGAACCCGCGACCCCAACCTTGGCAAGGTTGTGCTCTACCCCTGAGCTACTCCCGCATTCGAGAGAGGAATTATAACCAAAATCGAAATATTTGTAAAGGGTATTTTTGGATATAATTGCACAAATTCTTTTGAAAGGAAAGAGTATGAGAAGCGACGAGGTTAAAAAAGGTTATAAGAGAGCTCCACACAGAAGTCTTCTTAGAGCCGTAGGATTAAAAGATGAGGATTTTGACAAACCATTTATTGGAGTGGCAAACTCATTTGTAGAGATTATTCCAGGACACTTCTTTTTAAACAAATATTCTCAAATCATAAAAGATGAGATAAGAAAAAACGGATGCGTTCCTTTTGAGTTTAACACAATCGGAGTAGATGACGGAATAGCTATGGGACATGACGGAATGCTATACTCTCTTCCAAGCAGAGAGATAATAGCAAACTCTATCGAAACGATGATGAACGCCCATAAGCTTGACGCTTTAATCTGTATTCCAAACTGCGATAAGATAGTTCCGGGCATGATTATGGGAGCTTTGAGAGTAAATGTCCCCACAATCTTTGTCTCCGGAGGCCCTATGCAAGCTGGCCATTTAAAAGATGGAACTCCGATAGATCTCTCAACTGCTTTTGAAGCTGTCGGAAAAGTGGCAAAAGGAGAGATGAGCGAAGAGGAGCTTTATGAGATAGAGTGCCAAGCCTGTCCAAGCGGGGGAAGCTGCTCTGGAATGTTTACGGCAAACTCAATGAACACTCTAACCGAGGCTATGGGAATAGCACTTGAGGGAAACGGAACGATTTTAGCCCTAACTCCCCAAAGAGAGGAGCTTTTAAGAAAAGCGGCAAGAAGAATCTGCCAAATAGCATTGGACGATAAATATAAAATCAGAAATATCGTAAACGAAAAAGCTATTCACAACGCTTTTGTAGTGGATATGGCAATGGGAGGAAGCACAAATACCGTTTTGCATATGCTTGCGATAGCCAAAGAGGCGGGAGTTAAATTCAACTTAGCCGATATCAACGAAATAAGCAAAAAAGTATCAAATATTGCCAAAATCTCCCCTTCTCTCTCAACCGTTCACATGGAAGATATCCACAGAGCCGGAGGAGTGAGCGCTGTTATGAAAGAGACAAGCAAAAGAGGAGATATTTTATATCTTGATAATCCGGTAATAGAGGGGGGAATTTTAGAAGATAGAATCAAAAACGCCAAAATATCAGATACCAATATTATTCATACAATCGATAACCCCTACTCTAAAGTGGGAGGTTTGGCAATTTTATTTGGAAATATAGCAAAAGAGGGAGCTGTTGTAAAAACAGCAGGGATAGATCCCTCCATGAGGAAATTTAGCGGAGAGGCTATATGCTTTGATTCCCAAGAAGAGGCGATAGAAGGGATAATGGCAGGTAAAGTTAAAAAAGGAATGGTAGTCGTGCTAAGATACGAAGGGCCAAAAGGAGGTCCCGGAATGCAAGAGATGCTCTCTCCAACCTCTCTGATAGCTGGAATGGGGCTTGATAAAGATGTAGCTTTGATAACGGACGGAAGATTTTCGGGAGCGACAAGAGGAGCAAGCATAGGGCATGTATCTCCGGAAGCTGCGGAAGGGGGAGAGATAGCTCTTATAAAAGATGGAGATATAATAGAATTGGATGTAGATAACTACTCTTTGAATGTCAAAGTAAGCGACGAGGAGCTTCAAAAAAGAAGAGAGAATTTCAAACCGAAACTAAGAAAAATAGATAGCAGATGGCTAAAGCAATACAGACAGCTTGTAACAAACGCAAGCAACGGAGCTATTCTAAAAACCGAAGAAGAGGATATCTAAACAAACCGGCTTTAGCCGGTTTGTTTGAAGGAATCAAAAGGGGAAGGTTTATTTTTGTAAGAGAGATAGATTTTCACAGCCTGCCAGAGATTAAACAAAAGCAAAATATTTGATATCACTATAAAAATCCCGGCTATCTTAGGATAGATTATTAAAAATACCAAAGAGAGGATATGAGCGTAAAACTGATACCTTAGAAATCTCTCCTCTATCATCTCTTTCATAGTAGGCATATCGAAAAATCCCCTGCTGCTTATATGAAACCATGCCAAAAATGGAATAATTTTATAAAGCATTCCGCAAATTAGAGATATTACAAATCCATATAGAAAAATTATTGAAAGAATCCATCTAAGATAGTAGCTTTCAATAAAAAAACTTGCTATAAAAAGGGCGGATGCCAAAATCAAAGATATCATAGAGAGCTTCCAAAAATCTATGCTTGTCTCTTTGATTTTTCTCTTTCTGCTCTCTATCGCTTTTAGAGTAAAAACGCCAAAAACTATATAGCCCAAACCGGCTAAAATCAGAAAATATTTTGAAAACAGACTAAAAAGCAAAACATCGAAAATAAAAAAAGAGAAAAATCTTTTTAAAAGCGGATTAAAAT
>JALVCR010000096.1 GCA_027009865.1 Campylobacterales bacterium | reverse complement strand
ATGAATATAAACAAGTTATTTTGACTCTTCTAAAAAGTCTAAAAGAAGGGATTATTAAAGACCTTAAGATTATGGAAGATAAAAAGCAAAAACAATCTAAAAAAGCTAAAATGGATATCTTTTCCAAAACATCAGGTCTTTTAAAATCACGGAATATAGACCCGATACAATGGCAAAATGAGATTCGTAATGAGTGGGATAGATGAAGTTTCTTGTAGATTCAAATATTATCATTTATCATCTTAATCAAAATTCTATAGCTACTGATTTTTTGCGTGCAAATTATAAACAAATAGCTATTTCACAAATTAAAGTTATTTAAGAAGCGATAGAGCCCTTTTTAAATCCTCTTTTGTATCTATACCAAAGCTTTGGCTCTCAACTTCTACCATAGCTATTTTTTTCCCGTAATAGATTGCTCTAAGCTGTTCTAATTTTTCTATATTTTCCAAAGGAGAAGAGGGAAGCGAGCAAAACTCCCTTAAACTTTTTGCGGTAAATGCGTATATTCCCAGATGTCCCAAATATTCCAGATGCTCTTCTCTATCGTAAGGGATTTTGCTTCTTGAGAAGTATATGGCGTAATTTTTATAATCTACCACGACTTTTACATGATTTGGATCATCAGCTAATTTAGGGGATATTTTTTTATAGCAGCTTGCCATAATGATATCTTCCCTCTTTTCTTTGGCTTTTTTGATTCTATCTATTACCTTTTTTACAACTTCCGGCTCTATAAATGGCTCGTCTGCTTGAACGTTTACAACTATCTCATCATCTTTTAATCCCATCTTCCAAGCGGCTTCATTTATTCTGTCTGTTCCGCTGTTGTGGGTATTTTTTGTCATTACCGCTTCAAAGCCATATTTTTTTGCCGTATCCATTACCTGTTTGCTATCTGTCGCTATGATGACTTTTGAGATATTTTCAACTCTTTTTGCTGTGGCTATTACCATGGGAAGGCCGTGGATATCGGCTAAAACTTTGCCTTCAAATCTGTTTGAGGCCATTCTTGCCGGTATTATTATCATAAATATAACCTCTTTTTTGCCAAAAATTATACTAAAAAATTCATAAATTGTTTGTATGTTATAATTTTACAAATTTTATGAAAGGGTTTTTATGAGAAAAATTTTATTAATCTCTTTGGTTTTAAGCTCTCTTATTGCCTTAGAAAATGTAAAAGTAGTAAAAGAGGATACTGTTTTTAAAAATATGTTTGATAAGAAACTAAAAGAGCAAAACAGGGTTATTGTTAAAATGGCGGCTGAAGAGATGAGAAAGCATCTGCCTCAAAAGGTAGATAAATATACCACTTTGGTATCGGCTGATTATAAAGATACGACTCTAATTTATATCTATGAGCTAAGCGTTCCTAAAAAAAGCGATGAAGATTTGAAAAAGGAAGGCAAAAAGAGGCTTGAAGGGCAGATAAAAAGGCACTCTTGCATCTCTTCTAAGAGATTTCTAAAAAGCGATATAAATCTCTCTTATGTTTATAAAAGTGCCAAAACCAAAAAAACTCTTTTTCAAATTGATGTTAGCAAAAAAGATTGCCAAAGATTGTGGTAATCTATTTTCTTATAAAAGCAAAAACCAAAGAGCTTAGAGGCATTATGAAAAAACCGCTTAAAAATGCCGGAATTATTAGCATAGAGTGTCTGTTTAGATAAAGAAATGATACTACCAGCAAAATATATCCCGCAAGTTTTAGGGGAGAGAGAAAAGATGAAAAAGTGGTTTTTAGATTATAAAAAATCTTTTTTAAACTTTTTTGTTTTCTCTTCTCTTCTTTAATTATCTCTTTTATATCTATATTCTCTTTTTCCTCTTTCTCTTCTTCGAAAAGCTCATATTTATCATCTATTTTGTCAAGCTCATCCCTATCATCCAAAGAGGCGTCAAAATGTTGAGCTTTCTTTAAAATATTTTTTTTATAAGAGAGAAATGATGAAATAGTTATAAAAAAGGATATTAAAAACGCAATTTGCGAATTTAAAACCCAAAGCCATCCTTTAGAGAGCATAAAAAGAGCCAAAGAAAAATCAAAAATTATTATTAAAAAAAAGAGTCTCTTAAAATCCTTCGTCATCTTCCTCGTCTTTTGGTTTATAATTTTTATATCTTGGGTCATCTTTTAGTTTATCAAGCTCTTTTTTCTGCTTTTTGTAGGCTATATAGATATTCATAACAGCTCCGCCGACTCCCCAAAATACCCCAAGCCAAAAGAGCCACTCATATCCAAAAAGTTTTTTCATCATATATCCAAGCCATACTCCTATCAAGATGGCTACGACTATTGAAATGCCAAGAGAGAGCTGTTCGGCTCCCTCTATAATTTTTCCATATTTTGGTTTTTTCTTTTTATCTTCTTGCATTAGGCTACCTCTCTCATCGCCTCTTTTGCCTTTTGTATCGTCTCTTCTATTATCTTATCGTCCATAGCTGTGGAGATAAAGCCCGTTTCAAACTGGCTGCATGCAAGATATACCCCTCTTTTTAACATCTCTTGATGAAAGACGGCGAATCTGTCAGTATCGCTTGATAGGGCATCTGTGAAATTTTTAACAGGTTTTGAATTAAAAAAGAAGCCAAACATGCTTCCCCTAACTTCGGTTTGCAGAGAAATCCCTCTCTCATTTGCCGCTTCTTTAAAGCCTTGCATCAGTTTTTTTGCTTTTCTCTCTAAATCTTCATAAACAGACGGATTCTCTTTTAATTTTCTTACGGCTTTAAAACCGGCGCTCATAGCAACCGGATTTCCGCTTAGAGTTCCGGCTTGATAGATATCTCCCTCAGGAGAGAGTCGGTTCATTATCTCCTCTCTTCCTCCAAAAGCCCCAACCGGCATTCCTCCGCCTATTACTTTTCCAAATGTTACCATATCGGGTTTTACGCTTGTTATTCCCTGAGCTCCTTTTAGGGAGGCTCTAAATCCGCTCATAACTTCGTCAAATATCAAAAGAGTCTCATTTTTATCGCAAAGCTCTCTTAACTCTTTCAAAAACTCTTCATCTGCCGGAACAAGCCCCATATTTCCGGCGATAGGCTCTATAATTACGCAGGCTATGTTATTTGAGCTTTCAAAACATCTCTTTACGCTCTCTATATCGTTATATTCAGCCAGCAGAGTATGGTTTGTCAAAGATGCGGGAACTCCCGGAGAAGATGGCGTTCCAAAAGTTGCCGCCCCGCTTCCAGCTTGAACAAGAAGAGAGTCGCTGTGTCCGTGGTAGCATCCTTTAAACTTTATAATATCATCCTTTAGAGTGTATCCTCTTGCAACTCTAATAGCGCTCATAACCGCTTCTGTTCCGCTGTTTACAAATCTAATTTTATCTACGCTTTCAAAAAGCTCTACTATCTCTTTTGCAAGTTTTGTCTCAATCAAAGTAGGTGCGCCAAAGCTAAGCCCTCTCTTTACCGCCTTAATTACCGCCTCTTCTATATCTTTGTCTCTATGTCCAAAAATCAAAGGTCCCCAGCTTTGAACATAATCTATATATCTGTTTCCATCTATATCATAGATATAAGCTCCCTCTCCTTTTTCGATAAAAGGTGGAGTTCCTCCCACGCTTTTAAATGCTCTAACGGGAGAATCGACTCCGCCTGGGATATACTTTTTTGCTTCATTAAAAGCTTCGATACTCTTTTTTAGATTCATTTTTTCCCTTTCTTTTGATTTTTTATATAGTAATACAGACTCTCTATCTCCTTTGCAGTTAGAAAGTAGGTGGGCATTACTTTGTGCCTTTTTTTAAAGCTTTTGAAGAACTCTATTTTTGAAATATTATTTATTTTTGGAGCTTTAAGCTCTTTTGCTATTTTCTTT
>JALVCR010000095.1 GCA_027009865.1 Campylobacterales bacterium | reverse complement strand
CCTCAAAAAGCAAAAAAATAGTTTTAAAAAATTTTATTCATCCCGCTTTGCATGATCCAAAACCGGTAAATGTGGAGTTTAACAGAAAAATTTTAATGATTACCGGCGTAAATGCGGGCGGTAAAACCATGCTTTTAAAATCGATTCTATCAAGCGTATTTTTGGCAAAATATTTAATCCCAATGCAAATAGATAAAAATAACTCCATAATAGCCCATTTTAAAGAGGTAATAGCCGTAGTTGACGATCCTCAGAATGTAAAAAACGATATATCCACTTTTGCCGGAAGAATGGTAGAATTTAGCCGCTTGTTTTCAAAAAACGATTTTATAGCCGGAATAGACGAGATAGAGCTTGGAACCGATTCTGACGAGGCGGCTTCTTTGTTTAAAGTGATACTTGAGTCTCTTTTGCACAAAAATATAAAAATAGTTATAACCACTCATCATAAAAGGCTTGCCTCTATGATGGCCACAAATGATGAAGTGGAACTTATGGCAGCTTTATATGATGAAGAAAACAGAAGACCCACTTACGAATTTTTAAAAGGAACGATAGGAAAAAGTTACGCTTTTGAAACCGCTTTAAGATATGGGATTTCGGCAAATATAGTAGCTAAGGCAAAGAGAGTTTACGGAGAGGATAAAGAGAAGTTAAACGAGCTTATAGAGAAAAATATCGAACTTGAGCTTTCTATGAAACAAAAGCAAAAAGAGCTTGAGGAGAATTTAGAGAGGGTAAGAAAGCAAAAAGAGGCTTTAAGAAGAGAGAGGGAGAGTTTTAAAGAGGAGATTGATAGTTTAAAAAACAGGCTTGAGATGGAGTATCAGGAGGCTGTTAAAGAGGCTAAGAGAGCCGCTAAAGAAAAGAGTCTATCCGATATTCACAGAACTCTTAACAAAGCCTATAAAATAAAGGAAAACATAAAAAATATTGAAGAAAATAGAGAAAGTAAGGTATCATTTCAAAAGGGCGATTTGGTAAAATATAAAAAGAACAAAGGCGTGGTTTTATCTTTGATGAGAGATGAGGCTTTGATTGAACTTGAAGAGGGAATAAAACTTAGAGTTCCATTAACAGAGCTTAAAAAAAGAGGAGGCGGTGTTAAAAAGCCAAAGTTTACAAATCTTAGAGTTGAAAGACCAAAAAGAGCTTCGGTAACTTTAGATCTGCACGGTTTAAGAAGCGAAGAGGCGATTGAGAAGCTGGATAAGTTTTTATCGGATGCTTTGATTGAAGGGTTTGACGAGGTTTTAATCTATCATGGCATAGGAACCGGAAGACTTGCCTATGCTGTGAAAGAATTTCTAAAAATTCATCCAAAAGTAAAATCTTTTGGAGACGCTCCCATAAAAATGGGAGGATACGGAGCTACTGTGGTAAAATTATAAAAAAGGAGATGTTATGAGATATTTTGTAGTTGGTTTGTTGGCGGTTTTGTTTTTTGGAGGCTGCACTCAAGAGACTCAAAACAGAATAGGAAGAGCTATTCAAAATTGGACGGGAACAAACGGTGTTTTGGAAGTTTATGCCGGCGATAAGCTTGTAAAGAGATTTTTGAAAATAGACAAGCTAACTACCGCCGTTAGCACCGAAGATGGCAAAACTCCAAGGCCTTACAGATTTGGATACGGATATTTGGATGAGAATTTTAATTTTAAAGTTGACAGAGGGGAGAAGAAAGTATATTTTGAATTTAGCGACTATTCTACCTCTTATGTCTTTTTTGAAAATCCTCATGATAAATAATTTTTATAAAAAGGCTTGCTTGAAAGCGTATTGTATTGTATAATTAAAAATTATAATATATTCTGAAAGGAAAAAAAGATGAATCTACCAGCTATCGACATTCCGCTAAAGCTTGCGGATTACGGAATCCACCTTCCAGTGCACCTGCATCCAATTGTTGTCCATTTTGCTGTATCCTTGCCCATTATTCTTCTTTTTATAGAGATTTTAAATCTTTTTATGAAAAGAAGAGCCCTTAGCATTACCACCACTCTTTTGATATTTTTGATAGCTTTCATATTTTTGGGAGCATATTTTACCGGTAAAGCGGATGGGAAAGAGGCTTTTGCTTATCTTAGCTCAGCCGGGCAAGAGGAGTTAAAAGAGCATAAGCTTTTGGGTATATATTTGGTTTATTCCACTGCTATTCTACTGCTTTTTAAATTAATTGCATTTTTTGTTAAAAAGTGGTGGTCTAAAGCTTTATATCTTTTAATTTTGATTGGATTTATAGCGGTTGTGGTTCTTCAAGGAAAACATGGAGGAGAGCTTGTTTATGAGTATGGAGCAAATGTAAAAGCCGTTCAAACTCTTGAAGATAAAGTAGAAGCTTTAGAAGAAGAGATAGATGAACTGAAAGCTTCTAAAAATAGCTCTGCAAAAGAGAGCGTAAAAGAGGAAAAAGAGGCCAAAGAGAAAGAAACCGAAGCAAAAGAGAGCAAAGAGGAGACTGCAAGCGAGCCTAAGGAAGAGAGTAAAGCTGTTAACAAAGAGAGTGTTAAAAGTGAAAGCGTAAAAGAGGAGCCTTCTAAAGGTGCTGAGGCTGAACAAAAAGAAGCGGAAAAAACAGAAGAGAGCAAAAAAGAGGAAGTTAAAAGTAAGCCTTTGGCTAACGAATCTTCAGTGCAAGAGGGTAAAAAAGAGGCTGTAGAGGAGAATAAAAGCGAAGGTTTAAATATTTCAAAAGCTGTTGAAGATTTAAAAGAGAAAGCATCCAGTGAAACTAAAGAGTTAGAAGAGAAAGAGAAATCTCTACAAAAAGCTGTAGAGGAGAAAACTTCAAATAGCAATAACGAAACTATGCACGAGCCTTCAAACGAGTAAAGGGATTTTTCCCTTTCTCCATTTAATCGAAACTTAATTCTTTTTTGGATAAAATCCCCCACTTAAAGTATCATAAATTATGAAAGGAAGCAGCTAATGTATGCTATTATAGGAAATGGCGGGAAGCAATATAAAGTTCAAGAAGGAGATTATCTAAATCTCGACAAACTTGACGCTCAGCCAAAAGACGTGATAGAGATCACGGAAGTATTAGCCGTAAATGACAAAGAGATGAGAGTTGGAACCCCTTATGTAGAGGGAGCTAAAGTAGAGCTTGAGGTTATCAATCATCAAAAAGGCAAAAAGATAATAATTTTCAAAAAAAGAAGAAGAAAAGACAGTAAACTTAAAAAAGGTTTTAGAAGAGAGTTTACAAGAGTAAAAGTTAATAAAATTTCTGCATAAATTAAGGAGTAAATAATGGCTCACAAGAAAGGTCAAGGTAGTACCCAGAATAATAGAGATTCAGCCGGTAGAAGGCTTGGAGTTAAGAAGTTTGGCGGAGAGTTTGTAAGAGCTGGAAATATCATTATCAGACAAAGAGGAACAAAAGTTCATCCCGGAAATAATGTAGGTTTGGGTAAAGATCATACGATTTTTGCTTTGATAGACGGATATGTAAAATTTGAGATAAAAGATAAAAAAAGAAAAAGAGTTTCCGTTTATCCTGCATAATCTTTCAAATCGCCCTTTTGGGCGATAAGCTTTCTATTTTTTACAAATTTTCTTTTAACTGCTAATTTGTTACAATTTCGATAAAAAATCAAGGTATTTTTATGTTTATAGATAATGTCGAGTTAAAGATAAGTTCCGGCAAAGGGGGAGCTGGATGTGTTTCTTTTAGAAGAGAGAAGTTTGTGCCAAAAGGGGGCCCTGACGGCGGAGACGGAGGGGATGGAGGAGATGTCTATTTTATAGTAGATAACAATACCCATACTCTCTCTCATTTTAAAGGTAAAAAACATCTAAAGGCAAAAAACGGTCAGATGGGTATGGGAAGAA
>JALVCR010000094.1 GCA_027009865.1 Campylobacterales bacterium | reverse complement strand
GAATCAATTGGTGGCAAGGGGGCATATTGATTGCCTTAATTATTCTATTATCCTTTTCCACAATAGGAGCCGACAGACCGGTTGGAGCATCTACTGGAATTGCCTATCTTGGAAGCGAGATGTTTGGTTTAGGAGATAGCGAATATGGCAAAAAGGTTTTAAACAGCGGTTCTTGGGAGATAGTATTTTTAATAGGCGTATTGATAGGCGGTTTTTTAACATCCGTTTTTGTAACAAAAACCTTTAAAATAAGAGTTCTGCCTCCTCTTTGGAAAAAGCATAAAAACTCAAGCGTTCCTTCAAGGCTATTTTGGAGTTTTATCGGAGGATTTTTGGTAGTTTTCGGAGCAAGACTTGCCGGAGGGTGCACAAGCGGACACTTTCTATCGGGAGCGAGTCAAACGGCTGTCAGCGGACTTGTTTTTGGAGGAGTCGTAATAGTTGTTCTGATAATAACCGGAAGATTATTTTATAAAAATCTATAAGGAGATAGAATGTTTGATATAGTGGGATTTTTTGAAAAAACTATCCATTTGGTTGAAAATCAGCATCACGGCTCGATACCTTTTATCCTTTTTTTGGGAATTATTTTTGGAGCCGTCATTCAATGGAGCAGAGTCGATACTTTTGACAAAATAGCCGGTTTTGCGATGCTTCACGGTTTTAAAGTTCCCAAAATGCTATTTTTTGGGATAGGGCTTGCAAGCATTGGATTATATTTTATGCTAAAGATGGGATGGGCTCACTATCACGTAAAACCGATTCTTTTGGGAGGAATAGTGATAGGTGGAATAATATTTGCAATAGGTATGGCAATTTTAGGATTGTGTCCCGGAACTGGACCTGTGGCTGTTAGCGAAGGGAACATAGATGTTTTAACGGGATTAATAGGAGGAGTTTTAGCCGGCGCTTTATTTACATATCTCTATCCCCATCTAAAGCCTATTTTGGGACCAGATTTTGGGAAATTGACACTAAACCAGCTTGTAAATAAAGATTGGTTTATATTTGTTTATGGAGCTATTTTAATAGCGATAGCCTATATTCTTCCAAATAGAGAGATAGAAGAGGAAGTTGGAGAAATTTGAGGAAGGCTTACAGCCTCGCCTCATATCTTCTAAGCATCCAAAGTCTCTTGAGAGCTTTCTTTCTTGCTTTAATTTTCTGCTCTTTTCTGATTTCCGTTTTAGGTTTATAAAATCTTCTTGCTCTCGCTTCAGTAACTATGAGGTTTCTATCTACTTGTTTTTTAAACCTTCTATACGCCTCTTCAAAACTCTCACCTGGATGAACTACAACACCGGGCATGTAGAAACTCCTTGGATAAATTTTGAGACGTATTATAACAAATTTGTAACAATTTTATTACCTAAGCTTTTAGAAACGTCTTTTAGAAAAGCAAAAACAATATTAAAGCTCTTTAAGAGGTTAATAAAAACTTAATTTTCTTTTGAGATAATATAAAAAGATAAGGAGTATGCCATGAAAAGAGCAATCTTAATTATAATATCGGCAATATTGCTGATAGGATGTAGAGGAGGAGGATATATTAGCGTGGGAGATGACGATTTTCCGATAACTTTGACATTTACCCAATATGAAGGAGTAAATACATACATTACAAATCCAAAAGAGAAAGAGGAGATTTTAATTTTAAGAGATAGAAATGATTTTGAAAAGGTTTATGAATTTTACAATCCCACAAAAATAGCCCCGATAATAGATTTCAACAGATACGAGGTTATAGCAGTTATAGACAAAACTCAAAGAAGCGGAGGATATTTTTTAAAAGTAGATAGAGTAAAAGAGTATGAAGATTATATAGAGATAGATTTGATCAAAAAAATTCCGGGAGAGGATTGCATCGTAACTCTTGCTCTAACAGAGCCTTTTGTATTTGTGAAAATCAAAAAAAGCGATAAAAGCATAAAAATCAAAGAAAGACAAGAGATATACTCTTGCCTTTAATTATCTAAACGTATCAAACCACTCATACGCGTCTATATAAAAAGGAATAGAACACTCCCCGTGGCTTCCTCCCTCTTTTGTAACCAATTCCACACTATCGCTTCCGTTTTTTACAAAAGAGTTGTAAGCGTTTATTGAGTTTATAACCGGAACTACATCGTCTCCCTCGCAATGATAAAGCCTCATCTTCATAGTGGGCTTCCAATCTAAAAGAGAATTTTCAATCAAGGCGTTCTCAAGTTGCTTCTCTTTCTTCTCAAAATAGTTTTTTATAAATTCATCTTGATAGAGCTTATCTCTATTAGATGGAAGATCGATATGGAGCATATTTCCTTTAGCCTTCTCTTTGAAAAATCTATCAAGCTCTTTATCATAAGGAGATTTAAAAATCTTATCAAGTTTATTCCAATTATAATAATAGTTATAGCTGTATAAAACAAAAGCCGGAAGATTTGGATATTTGTAATCTTTTGCGGCCAAAACCATATCGGCTGTGGTTTTCATATCGTAAGAGCCGGCCATAGGAGCGGCGGCTGTAACGGGCAGAGTATCTTTATAATGCTTCTCTATCTCTTCAAGAGCCGCCATTGTTACATATCCCCCTTCAGAGTATCCGCTTAAAAAGAGTTTGCCGCTTTCTTGAATTTTTTTCTGTTTTAAAAATTTCCTAACAGCCAAAAGCATATCGATTACATTTGCCGAAAGCGCTCTTTTTATAAGATATGGATGAAAATATTTCAAACTCTTTCCATATCCTACATAATCTGGCATAGAAACCACATACCCTTTCGTAGCTGTAACCAAAGTTCCCACGCTTCCTAAAGGATCGTGAGTTGAGGGAACATCGAAATTTCCAAATTTCGTTCCATGCTGATCGCTTACAATATCCAAAGGATAATCTCTATCTTTTGGAATAGTTACAAGTCCCGAAGCGTTTACCTTTTTGCCGTCTGCATTTATAGTTGTATAGATTATTTTATAAGCCTCTACGCCGTGAATCTTATCTACCGTAAGCTTAGGATGTTCTGATAGCATATTTTTAAAATAGTCTTGCAAAAAGGAAGCATTTTTGCTCATCACTTTCTCAAAATGAACCAAATCGCCTCTATTTAATATAATATCTTCATTAATTCCGCCCTCTTTGCCGGAAACTCTCTTTATAAGAGTAACAGAATCTGGATTTCTTAAAAGCTCCTCTATAAAATCTTTCCTTGAAACTCCTCTATCAAAAGCGTTAAGCCAATTGTTTATCTGAATATCGTTTGGCTCATACCCAAAAACGCTTTTATATGAGAGAATAATAAACTCACCGCTTGAGAGATCTTTATTTGTAACCTCTCTTGATAAAAGAAATTTTTTGGATATAGTATAAATCTCATTTGGTCTCTTTTTTAGATAAGATAGCCAAAATTTCACCTCTCTTTCGCTTGCCTCTCTTTGCAAAGCGCTTTTATAAAACCAAAGCACAATCTTTTTAAGCTCTTCATCGTCAAATCCTCCAACTCCATCCTCTCCAAGAAGCTTAAATGGATAATTTATAACCTTAACTTCCAAAGAGACTTTTATCGACTCTCCCTTGTATTCGTAAACTCCGTTTTTTAGGGGAACGGTTACCTCAATTGTATCAATATTGTCATATTTTCTATTTTTTAAAGATTCAAAAATTCCATATCTCTCATCTGCGTCTATCTCTATTGCGCTAAGCTTTAGCTTTAAACTATTTTCATTGGGAAACACAAAATCGTTAAACAAAACCTGATTAACCTCTTTCTCTTCTCCGGCTTGATGAAATTTGTGAACCGGAATCACCCCTCCGCCTAATGTTCTTTGGGAAATAGCATCCTCTATTCCCCATCTCTTTTTAGCGTAAGGGGAGAAGAATCT
>JALVCR010000093.1 GCA_027009865.1 Campylobacterales bacterium | reverse complement strand
CAAAATCTCTTTTAGCAGATATTTTATAAACAGAAACTATGAATTTTTTAAAGATGGCGATTTTGCTCTCTTTTCGAAAGCTATTTTTAAAGATGGATTTGCGTTTAAAGATTGGGCGTGCAGAGACGGTATTTTGGATAAGAGGGATAGATTTGAAGGGGAGTTTAAAGAGATTTGGAATCCTTTTGAAAAAAGCGTCTTATCGGTAATTAAAGAAAACGGTATAGAAAATGAAAAAAGTGTGGGAGTATATTTTGGAAAAAGATGGAAGTTCTATTTATATGATGAGAAAATAAGAGAGGTTTTTGATTTTGGGGATGTTTTAATCTCAAGAGAGAGTTTAGAGAATTTAAGAGAGGGCTCTTTTAAGCTTGTTGAGAATTTTTCTAAAAAATTTGAAGAAAATTTTGAGAGGTTTTTACAAAAAGAGAATCTATTTGAGAAAGTTTGCGCTCTTTTGGGAGAAGAGGGAGGATTTGAGAGGCTTAATGTTTTGGCTATGGAGTTTGGAGGAAAAGGAGGAGTTAGCATAGACTGCTTTTTAAAGGATAAAAAGTTTGATTTTAATGCTTTTTTTGCTTCGATTATGAGCTATAAAATTGCTAACTCTTCTAACTCTTTGATAGCCTATTCGGTTTTTGAATCTTTGGGTGATTTTCTCTCAAATCAGGCTATCAATGTTAAGAGAAAGTTTGATGCCAAACATTTGGCTCTTTGCGGAGAGTATATTGCAAATTCGGCCTTTTTTAGCCGTTTTTTAAGAAATGCAAGAGAGGTTAAAGTAAATATTGAGTATCCCGCAGCTTTACAGAACGTATTTTTGGGTATATAAAAACTTAGGATTTTTGCTTGAAAAGAGTTAAAATCTTTGTAAAAGGCATAGTTCAGGGAGTAGGATTTAGACCTTTTGTTTATAGGCTTGCCAAAAAGTATAATGCTAAAGGGTGGGTTCAAAACAGGGGAGAGGGTGTCGAGATAGATGTGGAGTTAGAGGATGAGAGAGCTTTTTTATCCTCTTTAAAAAAAAACTCTCCCCCTCTTTGTAAAATAGAAGATGTAAGTATTGAGGTTTTGCCTCCTGAAAATTTCAAAGATTTTAAAATTTTAGAAAGCGAAGAGGGATATAAAAAGACATTTGTTTCTCCTGATATTTCAATCTGTGATAATTGTCTAAAAGAGCTTTTTGATGAAAATAACAGAAGATTTTTGTATCCTCTTATAAACTGCACCGATTGTGGTCCAAGATATACGATAATAAAAACGCTTCCTTACGATAGGAAAAATACATCTATGAGTAAATTTCAAATGTGCAAAATTTGCGAGGAGGAGTATTTTAATCCTTTGGATAGAAGATACCACGCCCAACCTATCTCCTGTTTTAACTGCGGCCCTAAGACTTTTTTGGAGTATGAAAATAAAAGAGTAGAAGAGAGCAAAGAGATTTTCAAGCAGGCTGCTTTTTTGATAAAGAGAGGGAAAATTTTGGCTATAAAGGGGCTTGGAGGCTTTCATCTAATTTGCGACGCTACAAATTTAAAAGCTGTTAAAAAACTTAGGGAGAGAAAAAAACGCCCCTTAAAGCCTTTTGCGGTAATGTTTAAGGATATCTCTCAAATAAAGGAGGTCTGCTCTTTGTCAAAAGAGGAAGAGGCTTTGATAAGCTCAAAAGAGAGGCCGATAGTTTTGGTTAAAAAAAGAAAGTTTCACAGACTTGAGAGAAGAAGATTTAAAATAAGCTCTCTTGTGGCTTTAAATGTAGATTATTTGGGAGTATTTTTGCCCTATACTCCGATACATTATCTTCTTTTTTCCCATCTGGATATTCCAATCGTAGCTACAAGCGCTAATTTAAGCCAAGAGCCGATTATAAGAAGCAAAGAGGAGCTTGAGAGGAAACTGGGAGGCGTTTATGACGCAATTTTGGGTAACGAAAGAGAGATTTTAAACGCTTGCGACGATAGCGTTGCGCAGATTGTGGATGGGAAGAAGGTTTTTATAAGGCTCTCCCGGGGCTATGCGCCTTTTAGCGTAAATCTGCCTTTTAGAATAAAAAGAAAAGTTTTAGCCGTTGGGGCTATGCAAAAAGATACGATATCTTTGGCTTTTGATAGAAATTTTATTCTCTCTCCCCATATAGGGGATTTGGACAGTATAGATGCTTTTGAGTATTTTAAAAGAACCGTTGAAACGTTTAAAAGATTTTATGATTTTAATCCGGAAGTTGTGGTTTTTGATAAACATCCAAAGTATGACACCTCAAAATGGGCTAAAGAGCTTGAAATTAAAAAGATTTCCGTTTACCACCATCTTTCTCATATCTATTGCGCCCTTTTTGAGGCGGAGGTTTTAGAAAAGATGGAAATTAAAGACTATCTTGGATTTTCGTGGGATGGGACGGGATATGGAGAGGATAAAAATATTTGGGGAGGAGAGATATTTTTAAACGATAATAGAGTTTCTCATTTTAGATATTTTAAGCTTTTGGGCGGAGAGATGGCCGTTAGGGAACCAAGAAGAGTAGCTATATCTTTGCTGTTTGAAGTTTTCGGAAAAGATGCCCTCTCTCTTCCTCTTGAAAGTGTTAAGGCTTTTAATGATAGTCAAAAGAGTATTTTATATAAAAGTTGGGAGAGGGATATCGGCTCTTTTTATACCTCTTCTGTGGGCAGAATTTTTGATGCCGTAGCCTCATTGACAGGAGTTGTTCAAATACTCGATTACGAAGGGCAAAGCGGACTTTATATGGAAAAGTATTATGATGAAGAGATAAAAGATCTTTACTCTTTTAATGTAAAAGATAGCATAGATTTTTTTCCTATGATAGAGGAGATTGTAAAGGATGTGCTTAGAAAAAGAAGCAAAAGAGAGATAGTCTCAAAATTTATAAATACTTTAAGTGAAATTATTCTTCATTTTGCAAAAGAAAATAAAGAGAGTATCTGTATCTTTTCGGGAGGCGTTTTTCAAAATAGAGTTTTGCTTTTAAGCACAGTGAAAAAATTGGAAAAAGAGAATTTAAGATATTTTTTCCCTTCCCGTATTCCTATAAATGACGGAGGAATTTCCGCAGGTCAGCTTTGGTATGCCATAAAGAAAAATTTTGTATAATTTGCAAAAACGGGGAACGGCTTTTGAAATTTTACGCTTTTTTGGAGAGAATTTTAAACGTTTTTGATATAGATGAGAAAGAGAGGCTTTTAGAGAGGGCTTTTTATTGTTTGCAAAAAAATGATTTGGAAGAGAGTTTTCCTTTGAAAGTTTTCCCTCCTTCTTATGCCTCTTTTTGCGAAGTGGTTGATCCAAGAAGACTTCCTTTAAGAAAAGATTTCGATTCTAATGAAGGAATGGCCAAACTTTTGCATGCGATAGCACATATAGAGTATAGCGCTATAGATTTGGCCGTTGATGCGGTTTACAGGTTTCAAGATATGCCTTTTTCCTATAAGTTTGATTGGCTTGAAGTGGCAAAAGAGGAGATTAGGCATTTTAAATTTATTAATGAAATTTTAAATGATTTGGGATATAAATATGGAGATTTTCCGGTTCATACCGGATTGATGGATGCCGCTTTTCATACAAGCAGCGATGTTTTAGAGAGAATGGCTGTAATTCCAAGATATTACGAAGCTTCCGGACTTGATGTAAATCCGCAGATTATGAGGAAAGTTAAAAGCAGTAAACATCCCCTAAAAAATAGAGTTTTAAAAGCTTTGGATATTATTTATAAAGAGGAAATTTCGCATGTTTATAAAGGGGATAAGTGGTTTAAATATGTTTGCGAAAAAAGAGGTCTCTCTAAAAATATATATTTTGAAATTTTAAAGAAATACTCTCTTTTAAACAAAAATAGGCCCCAT
>JALVCR010000092.1 GCA_027009865.1 Campylobacterales bacterium | reverse complement strand
ATGATCAATGTTTCAAATCCCATAGGGAACTTTCAAACTCAAACAGAAGAAGAAAAAATTAATCAATATGATCAATGTTTCAAATCCCATAGGGAACTTTCAAACTCCAAAAACTCTCCCAGTTTTTTTATAGGCTGGGGTTTCAAATCCCATAGGGAACTTTCAAACATATAACCATACCCAGCGGCAATATCAATAACTTTTGTTTCAAATCCCATAGGGAACTTTCAAACTGCGTAATCTCTTTGGTAAGCACGTACCGTATACGTGTTTCAAATCCCATAGGGAACTTTCAAACGTTTTACGCGCTTCCCCTTGCAAATGTACTTGCACTAGTTTCAAATCCCATAGGGAACTTTCAAACATTATGATATAAATACTTCATGTGATTATATTTTACAGTTTCAAATCCCATAGGGAACTTTCAAACTTTTCTAAAAGAAGTATGAATAATACAATAAATGGTTTCAAATCCCATAGGGAACTTTCAAACGAAAGGAGTAGATGATGGCAAAAGAAGCGATTGAGATTCAGTTTCAAATCCCATAGGGAACTTTCAAACCAATATAAACATTCTGCATAATAAAATTCCTTGTGTTTCAAATCCCATAGGGAACTTTCAAACCGCATAAAATTTACCATATTAAGGTAAATTTATCAATATTTTTTGCAATATTATAGCTTAAAATATACTGATTTCAAGTTTTCATTGACTGATAAAGGCCATATTTTCTATATTGTATAAAACTTAGAAAAAACTTTATTGAGGTTTATAGGATTCTACCTCCTACATTTATGACAAATTTTACTTGTGATATTGTAGGAGGGGTCGTTGTAAAATCAAATTCTGCTATAAGTTTCAATTCTCCTATAAAATTTTGATTTTCAAATTCTACGAAATTTGTCAATGGCTCATTTTTTTTATATTTTCTAATAATACCTTTTTCTGGATTATACATATAATTTTCATCTTCGCGAACATTTACCATTTTCATTAAACCCAAACCATATCTACTATCACCACCGATAAAAACTTCTCCTATATGATCAAGCTGCTCTTTTTTGGCTTTCACATATCCAACCCACTCAATTTCATTTGGCAAAATCACATCTATTTCATGCAAACTCTCATCTTGTGCGTGCAAAGTAGTAGAATTGATTGCAGTTGAGAGGAAAGTAGTTGTAAATTTTTGGCGAAATTCGGCTTCACTACAAAAACCTAAAAAAAACTCTCCTTCTTCATATCTGGGATATAACACGCTCCCCTCTATTTTTGGATAAAAACAGCTAATATTTTTAAACAAATTTTTATCATAAACATTTGTCTTTTTAAAATAAGCGTTCGTTAAAGCTCCCCACATAGTTTGACCAGGAATAAAAATTTTAGTTTCATTAATCACGCCATGTTTATTATCTCCGATATGAATTGGCTGAACTTGTTTAAAAGTAACTTCATACCATTTCTCTTCATTTGCCATCTCAATCTCCTGTAGCTTTGGCATGATATCGTGCATAAATGAGGGCTTTTTCTACCATATCTTTGAAAAAGAGAAGTTGATGGATATCAGTTGAGAGGTTTTGGAAAAATTGTTCTTTATTGCTCACCTCATTAGAAATAACTTTCATTATTACTTCAAGTTCATTTATAAATACATTGTCAATTTTATTTGCTTTACAATATACCCAATAAGCATAAACTCCATCATTCGCCAAAACTCCAAGAACTTTATCTATAAAATTTTTATATTTAGTTTTATTTTCTTCTTGATTAATTTTTTCCACAATCTTAAACCCAATTTCATTTATAATCGCATCCAAATTTTTCATAATCTTACTCCTTGCATTGCTTGCTCTTTGATAAAGCTGCTTGCATCTTCTTCAAGGATAATATCAACTGGCTTTAAAAGCTTCTCCTCCAAAAGTATTTGTGCCCTTGCTCTTTTTGCTCTTTTATTTGCTATAGGTTTGGGTATTTGCAAAAATATATCCACATCTCCACCTTTTTTACTGTCATCCAATCTACTGCCAAAAATATATATTTTTACATCCCCAAAGACATCCTTTAAAATCTTTTTAATCACCTGCTGCTCTTTTAGACTTAATCGCACCGAAATACTCCTCTAACTTTTGTGCAAGTTGGATGAGATACTCAACTTCTTCAAATATAAAATTCAATTCATCTACTATTTTCTTCTCTTCATTTGGATATTCATGGGCTACTGCATTTCTTGCATCTCTTAAAGCCATCCATTTATCTATTTCTATCAAACCTTCTCTTTCAAGCTCACTCAAAATCTCTACAAAAGGCACATTGCTCTCATATCCGCTAAAATCTAAAATGCTTCTAAAAATCTTTCTTCCTAACAAATCTTGCAACTTTGCAAAACGAAAAATCAAAATATCAAGCTTATCTTGCTCTTTTTCACTAAGTTTCATTAAGCTTTCTCCACTCAAAGGCATAACATCTTGCAAGATTTCTTTTGCGCTCTTTATCTTTTGAATATGCTTTTTTGCTTCCTCAAAATAGCGCTCTAATTTCTCTTCTAAAATCTTACTCATAGCTTTATATCAACATAATTTTTAGTCTTCCAAAACCTCTTGTAGTCATACCGCCTATGCCAAGAGATTTAAAATATTTTTTACTATCTTCCAAAGCATTCCAAACCAAATCTAAATCAGGTAAACTATCATCTCCCTCTCTTTGAAATCCTCTTATTTCTCCACAAAATATTGTTCCTCTTGGAATTGCCTCACTTGTAAATAAAGCCTTTTCTTTTGCTGCCCCTGTAATTGGATCAATAGATACTGAAGTTCTAACTTCAAGATTGGAATTGATAATTTGTGAGATAAGAGAATCTGGAACAACTACAACATCATTGAGATTTAAGTCACTATTACCCAAATCTCTTTCTTCTAATATATGACAGCCACTAACTTCTAAATTCAACCATCCAAGATTTAAATATTGTTCATCTCCATTTTTTGTTAAAATTGTATTTTCACTAATGGCAATTTCTTTATTTAAAAGTTTTGGAGACGTTATCCACCTAACTCCAAGTCTTGTAAAAACTGGAAAAAATAAGATATTTAAATCACTAAAAAAGAGCATTCCCTGACTTGCTTTCTTTTCTTTGCTAAATCCAAAAGCTTTACATACTATACAATGTCCGCAATGTCCAGTATTAATATTTTGAGCTTCTTCCAAAGATATTTTAGATGCTTCATCTTGCCCTGCACATTTTATTCTTGCAAATCTATTACCATCAATTTTTTTCATCCAATTTTGAGGATCATCAAATAGCTCTTCAATCTTTTTTCCAGCTCTTTTAGCCAAATCTTTTTTATAATCATCTTTAAAATGGCTTTGCAATTCTAAAGCCACATAATACCTCCATGTCCCTGCCAAAGAACTGCCTGGAATTTTTGGGATATTTGTTATTGGATCTCTTACAATAGTATTATCAACTCTTCCTATATTATATCCGCCTGTTCCTATATAAATAGGATCTGTCGCTATAGCAAAAATTTCTGTAGGTTTAGGGTTTTTATTCTGATTTTCGCTCATCATATCTCCTTTAATGCTGTATGCCAAAATTCAAACATATCGAGAAATTTTTTCATTTCATTAAAACTATAATCTTTTATCCCACATCTTTCTATGTCAATTTCTTCTTTTTTAAAAACACTTTGCATAAATTTTTTAAAGCTATCTTCATAATTTTCCCAATCTTGCATTTTGCTATAAATCAATGAAACTACCCTATGCAAAAGTGCGGTTCTACCATCAAAAAAATCTTTAAAGTTTTTAAAATTTTGCCACTCTTGCCAATTATATGGACGATTATTTTTGAGGGGATTTAAT
>JALVCR010000091.1 GCA_027009865.1 Campylobacterales bacterium | reverse complement strand
AGCTCCTTCGCTTCCCGGAATTACTGGAACCCCGGCTTTTTTCATCACCTCTTTTGCTTTGCTTTTATCGCTCATTAAAGCCATAGTCTCAACGCTTGGCCCTATAAAAATAAAGCCGTGGTGTTTGCAAATCTCTACAAAATCCTGATTTTCGCTCAAAAATCCATATCCCGGAAAAATCGCATCGCAATTTGCGATATCGGCAGCCGCTACGATAGAGGGAATGTTAAGATAGCTCTCATTTGGCTTCTCTTTTCCTATACAGATAGCGGCATCCGCATAATCAAGATACAGTGCGTTTTCATCCGCTTTGGAATAGATAGCTATTGCCTCTTTTCCCATCTCTTTGATAGTTCTAATGGCTCTTAGAGCTATCTCTCCTCTGTTTGCTATTAGGATTCTTTTTATGCTCATTAGAGTTTCTCCACTTTAAAAAGAGGCATATCATACTCTACCGGCTGGCCGTTTTCTACTAAAATTTCAAGTATCTTACAGTCAAATTCGGCTTCAAGCTCATTCATTATTTTCATAGCCTCTATAATGGCTATGGTTTGACCCTTTTTAACCGTATCTCCCACATTCACAAAAGGAGCGGCGTCTGGACTTGGAGCTCTGTAGAAAGTTCCGACCATCGGCGAGTTTATAGTGGTTATATTTGCGCTTTGTGGTTTTTCTTCTTGGGGTTTTGCTTCTATCTGTTTTGGTTTTGCGGCCTCTATTTTTACGGGAGGAGTTTTCATTTCATAACTCTCTTGAATTGCTGCCGCCTTTTTTTCAAGCTTAATATAAAAGTCTTTATCCTTTAAAACGAGTTTGCTAATCGAGCTTTTATCGAAAGTTTTTATTAAATCTTTTAAATCTTTCTGTTCCATTTTTTTCTCCAAAATTTTGTAAGCCGTTAGGCGAAAAATGATATGCTATAATATCACAATTTAAATTATGTATTTTTGAAGGTTTATATATGGGGCTAAAATCCGATAAATGGATAAGAAAAATGTCTCTTGAGAGGGGGATGATAGAGCCCTTTTGCGAAGAGCAGATAGGAAAAGGGGTTGTAAGTTACGGTCTTAGCAGTTACGGATATGATATCAGAGTAGGAAGAGAGTTTAAAATTTTTACTAATATCAACTCTACCGTTGTAGATCCCAAAAATTTTGACGAATCAAATGTAATAGATTTTATAGGCGATGTTTGCATTATTCCTCCAAACTCTTTTGCTCTTGCCCGGACAATTGAGTATTTTAAAATGCCGCCTAACGTTTTGGCTATATGTCTTGGAAAGAGCACTTATGCAAGATGCGGGATTATAGTAAATGTAACGCCTTTTGAGCCTGAATTTGAAGGACATATTACAATAGAGATATCAAATACAACTCCCCTGCCGGCTAAGATTTACGCAAATGAGGGAATAGCTCAGGTTCTCTTTTTTGAAGGGGATGAGCCTTGTGAGACCACTTATAAAGACAAAAAGGGAAAATATCAAAATCAAAGAGGGATAACTCTTCCTAAAATTTTGGAAGTTTAAAGGCTATTTTTTCAAAGTCTCTTTTATCTCTTTTATAATATCTTCGCTCTTTTGTCTTAGAAGATTTTGGCTATAAGAGTCCGTTCCTTTTGCGATATTTGACTGGATATCCAAAATCTTGTCTTTTATCTCAAGAAGCATGCGATTCTCTTTTGATAATCTCTCAAGCTCATATTCCAAAGATTCCACTTTTCTTGAAAGCTCACTGTTTTCTTTTAGTAAAGAGTCGTTCGTTTTGCCATTCTCTTTTTTTGATAAAAGAAGTTTCAGTCTGCTGTTTTCGGCTTTGAGCTGAGTTATCTGTTTTGAGAGGCTGTCTCTTATTTTTACCAGATTTTCTATATCTTTTGAATATTTTTGCACTTTCTCTTTTAAAAGTGAGAGTTCCAAATCCTGTTTGTGGATGATTTCCTGATATTCATTTTGAAGGGCGTTAAAGAAACTATCCAGCTGGGTCATAAAAAAGGTTTTTTTTAAAGCTAACTTTTTAGCTATCTCGTTTAACATCTTCTTACCTTGAAATTTTTATCAACACTTAAAGCAATTTAAAGTATCATATAAAAAGACAATAATTAATAAATATTAATGATTATTATATCATAAGATGTAATAGTTTATTTACTAAAATATTAAAAATTTTACCCAAAGGAATCTTTTTGAGAAAAGTCAGCGTTGCCCACTCTCCCGATGCGGACGATATTTTTATGTTTTATGCCATTAAATTTGGATGGGTCGATAGTTATGACAGCAGATTTGAAAATGTATCTTTGGATATCGAGACTTTAAATGAGGAGGCTTTAAAGGGAGTTTACGATATTACGGCTATTAGTTTTGCTCTCTATCCGTTTATTAGAGACGATTACGCTCTTTTAAAAACGGCTGTCAGTTTCGGGGAAGGATACGGCCCTAAGCTTGTAAAAAGAAAGAATGAAAAATTAAAGAGAAATTTCAAAGTGGCGCTAAGCGGCAAATATACGACAAATGCTCTTTTATTTAAAATCGCCTATCCAAACGCAAGAATTGTATATAAAAATTTTTTGGAGATAGAGGATGCCGTTTTGAAAGGGGAGGTGGATGCCGGAGTTTTGATTCACGAAAGCATTTTAAACTATAGCGACAAATTGGAGTGCGAAAGAGAGATTTGGGATATATGGAGAGAGCTTTGCGGGGAGGATTTGCCTCTGCCTCTTGGCGGTATGGCTATTAGAAGATCTCTTCCTCTTTTAAAAGCGATAGAGTATGAGGAGATTTTGACAAAAGCTGTCGATATTGCAAATAAGCATAAAAAACTTTTATCAAAAATGCTTTTGGAGAGAGGTTTGATAAGAGTTAATGAAGAGGAGCTTGATAAATATCTTGCTTTGTATGCCAATGAAAATTCTATCTCGATGAATGAAAGGCAGATTAAAGCTTTGGATAGGCTTTTTGAGATAGGATATGAGAAAGGTTTTTATGATGCGCCGGTAAAGACCATAGACTATCTTTTGCCAAAAGAGTATAAAGATTTTAGATTTTCTTAGGAGTTTAAATGGAGGCTAAACTTATAGGTTTGGGAGTTGAGACTTTCAAACTTGCTTTGTATCTCTCTTTGCCGATGCTTCTTGGCGGGCTTATTATGGGGCTTTTGGTAAGTATTTTTCAAGCTACGACACAAATTAACGAAATGACTCTATCTTTTGTTCCAAAAATCATTGTAGTGGCTTTGATTATTATTTTTACGATGCCCTGGATGATGAATATGATGATAGGTTTTACGAAAAAAGTTATAGAGATGATACCAAGTTTTCTATTTTAGATGAAAAAAAGAGAAATAGATTTTAAAAGATACTCATCTATAAAAATAGGCCCTAAAGTTGATGTTTGGATTATAGAGAGAGAAGATGAGATAAGGGATGATTTCTTTATAATAGGCGGAGCCAATAATCTTTTGGTATCAGACAATCCTCCCCCTCTTGCTATGCTTTCAAAGAAATTTAAATATATAGAGATAAAAGATGATAAGCTTTTTGTAGGAGCGGCGACTCCAAGCGGCGTTTTATACTCCTTTTGCAAAAAAAATAATATAGGAGGATTTGAGTTTTTGCAAAAGCTTCCCGGAACTATGGGAGGGATGGTCAAAATGAATGCCGGATTGAAAGAGTATGAGATTTTTAATAATTTAATAGCCGTAAAAACAAAAGAGGGATATATAAAAAAGGATGAGATAGATTACGGGTATCGATATTGTAATTTAAAAGATGTGATTTTTGAGGCGGTTTTTAAAATAGATAGAGGATTTTCTGAGGATATGTCGGTTTTTTTTAAAAATCTAAGATCCAATCAGCCAAAAGAGCCAAGTGCC
>JALVCR010000090.1 GCA_027009865.1 Campylobacterales bacterium | reverse complement strand
AAGAATTCCCGGAGAGAGAGCGAAAGTCGCCCTTACCTCTTTAGATCCCAAGGTAGATCCGGTAGGAGCTACGGTCGGAGTTAAAGGAGTTAGGATAAATGCTGTCAGCAAAGAGCTAAAAAATGAGAGCATAGATTGCATAGAATACTCCTCAATTCCGGAAATTTTCGTATCAAGAGCGATGGCTCCGGCAATTATCTCAAGCGTAAAAATAGAAAAAAACAAAGCGATAGTTACCATTCCAAGCGATCAAAAATCAAAAGCGATAGGAAAGAGCGGAATAAATATAAGACTTGCATCTATGCTTACAGGATATCAGATAGAGCTAAAAGAGATAGATTCAAAATCAGCCCAGACAAAAGAAGAGGCTCCTTTGAAAAACGAAAACGCTCTAAAAGCTCTATTTGGAGAGTAAAAATAAAACTTTAAACGCTTCTTTTAAAATGGGGATTTATTTTTAAAAGTATCAAATCGGCAAGAATATTTCCAAGAAGGGTAAGAAAAGCTGAAATAATCAAAATCCCCATAATTACGGGATAATCTCTACTAAGAGCGCTTTGATAAAACAAAAGCCCCATTCCGTTTATAGAAAAAATTGACTCCAAAATTACGCTCCCTCCTATAAGAGAAGGCAGAGACAATCCTAAAATCGTAATTATGGGAGGAGAGAGATTTGGAATGATATACCTTTTAAAAAGCTCTCTTTTATTAACGCCTCTTGCTTTTGCAAAAAAGATATAATCGCTTTTTAAAATATCAAGAGTAAGGCTTCTTATATACATAGCCAAAGAGCCTATTCCCCCAAAAACCATAACAAAAATAGGCAAAACAAGATGCCAAGCTTCATCAAGATAGTAGAAAATTCCTCTTTTTGGCTCCAAAGAGTGAAGACCGGATATCGGAAACCACTGAAATTTAACGGAAAATACCAAAATAAGAAGCAGGGCAAGATAGAAAGATGGAATAGAAAAACTAATTAAAGAAAACTGTTTTAAAGCCTTATCCAAAAAGCTGTCTCTCTTTAAAGCCGCCTTTATCCCCAAATATATCGAAATTACAAAGATAAAAACCATACTTGTTATATTTATAATCAAAGTAATTCCTATCCTTGATAAAATCTCCTCTTTTACAGGCTTTCCACTTGCAAAAGAGATTCCAAAATCTAAATGAAGAATCGATTTCATCCAAGATAGATATTGAACAAAAAGAGGCTTATCCAAACCGTAAATTGTCTTTAGATGCTCCAAAGACTCCTTTGTTATGTTGGGATTTAGCTCTCCGGCCGCAAAAAAGGAGTTTGGAGCCAAATGTATGGCAACAAAGGAGATAATGGAGATGATAAAAAGCATCATCCCCATATAAAAAAGTTTTCTTAGAAAAATTTTCATATAACTATTTGTGCAAATCCCAAGCTATATGAGTTTTACCTTCGCTATCCTCTTCCACCATAGCCATTCCCATAATGTTAAAACCGGCATCCACATAGTGAACTTCTCCGGTAACCCCGGAAGAGAGAGGGCTTAAGAGATACATTGCGCTGTTTCCGACCTCCTCTATTGTTACATTTTTTCTAAGAGGAGAGTTTATCTCGTTCCATTTTAAGATGGTTCTAAAATCCCCTATTCCGCTTGCCGCCAAAGTTTTAATAGGCCCGGCGCTTATGGCGTTTATTCTGATATTTCTCTTTCCCAAATCAACCGCAAGATATCTAACGCTTGCCTCTAACGCAGCTTTTGCCACTCCCATTACATTATAATGGGGGATATATTTCTCGCTTCCTATATATGTTAAAGTAACCACCGAAGCATTTTCATTCATTACAGGAAGTAGAGTTTGACAAAGAGAGATTAAAGAAAACACCGAAGTATTCATAGCTATCTCAAAATCTCCCCTTTGAGTATCTATAAACTCCCCATCAAGCGCTCTTCTTGGAGCAAAAGCTACTGAATGAACCAAAAAATCTATTTTTCCAAAATCCCTCTCTATAGATTCTCTCAAAGCCTCAAGCTCTTCATCTTTATTTACATCCAAAGGATATATCTTATCGCTTCCAAACTCCTTTGCAATCGGCTCCACTCTCTTTTTTAACTGATCATTTAGATAGGTAAAGCTAAGCTCAGCTCCTTGCTCTTTGCAAGCTTTAGCGATTCCGTAAGCGATAGATTTATTGTTTGCCACTCCGACTATTAGACCCTTTTTGCCCTTCATCAACATCTACTTTTCCTCCGCCAACATTTTAGAAATATTTATAATCTCGCAAAAGCTATCCACATCCCAGCTTGCCGTCCCTATCAAAAGACCGTCGCAGTTTTTAACGCTTAGGATATCTTTTGCATTATCCGGTTTTACGCTTCCGCCATATAAAAGAGGGGCTTTGATATCCTCTCTTAAAGCATCCATTACCTCTTTTATATCCTCTTTTTTTGCGCTAAGACCGGTTCCAATAGCCCATACAGGCTCATAAGCGACTATTAGTTTATCATAATTTAAATCAATATTTTCTAATTGAGAGTAGATATACTCCATAACGGCGCTAAAGCCCTTCTCTCTTTGGCTTTTTGGCTCTCCTACGCAGTAGATGATTCTAAAATCATGATCTTTGAAAAATTTGAATTTTTCCACTATGAATTCGTTGGACTCTTTGAAAATATGTCTTCTTTCGCTATGGCCTATTATTATGTTTTTGATTTTAAACTCTTCAAGCTGCAAAAGTCCTATCTCTCCCGTAAAAGAGCCTTTGTAAGCCGGATAGGCGTTTTGAACGCCTATATTTATCTTATCGCTTATATTGTAGATATCCAAAGCGGTAAACGGAGGAAAAACAAAAACCTCATCTTTTATAGAGTATTTTATTAAAAAGTTATCAAGCTTTTCAAGATACTCTATCGTGCTTAATCTTGTATGGTTTGTTTTAAAATTGGCGGCTATTATCATTGCGCTGTCTCTTCCACAAGTTTATCAACTTCTAAAACCTCTATTCCGGGAAGCTTTTTGCCTTCCAAAAGCTCCAAACTCGCGCCTCCTCCGGTAGAGATAAAGGTCATCTCGTCAACATCTCCGGCTCTTGCCACGACATCTGCGGTATCTCCTCCTCCAACTATCGTAGTAGCGTGAGATTCGGAAATATAGTGAGACATTTTAATGCTTCCTTTGGAGAATTTATCTATCTCAAAAACTCCCATAGGACCGTTCCAAAGAATAGTTTGAGCATCGTTTATCGCCTCTCTAAAGAGCCTTGAAGTGGCAGGACCTATATCAAGTCCCATCCAATCTTTTGGAATCTCTTGTATTGGAAGAAATTTAATAGGCACATTATCGCTAATTTCGGGAGCTACTACAACATCTACGGGAAGATAGAATTTAACATTCTTCTCAAGGGCTTTTTTCATAATCTTTTTGGCATCCTCTATCAAATCATCTTCTACTAATGATTTTCCGACCTCATACCCTTGAGCTTTTAAAAAGGTAAAAGCCATACCTCCGCCTATTATCAATTTATCCACAACATTTATCAAATTGATTAAAGCTTGAAGTTTGCCCGAAACTTTGCTTCCCCCAACAACAGCAACAAAAGGTCTGGTTGGATTTTGAACAATTTTATAAAAAAAGTTTATCTCTTTAGAGAGCAAAAATCCTCCGGCTCTTTTGCCTTTTGGATAAAGTTTTGGCAAAGCGTAAATTGAAGCATGCTTTCTATGGGAAGCTCCAAAAGCGTCGTTTACGTAAATTTCTCCCATCTTTTTTAATTTTTTTGCAAACTCTATATCGTTTTTCGTCTCTCCGGGCTCAAATCTAAGATTTTCAAGCAGAAGAATATCTCCGCTTTTTAAATTGGAAGCCTTGCTCATAGCATCTTCGCCGACTACATCTTTGGCCATAATAACCTCTTTTTTCAAAAGAGACTGAAGTCTTTTTGCAACCGGTTTTAAGGAGTATTTCTCTTCAAATTTTCCGGGCGTCGGTCTTTTAAAATGGCTTGCCAAAACCAAAGAGCAGTCATGATCAAGACAATACCTAATCGTATTTAAAGCGGCTCTTATTCTTCTATCGTCTGAAATATTTCCAAACTCATCTGTAGGAACGTTAAAATCACATCTTATAAAAACCTGCTTTCCGGCTATATCGATATCTCTAACGGTAGGTATCATGATTTTGTATCTTCCTTTCTTTAAATTTTATTTTCCGTAATTTCCCACATGCAAAGCCATATCTACAAGTCTGCAGCTATATCCCCACTCATTGTCATACCATGCCATCACTTTTAGCATATCCCCCTCTATAACCTGCGTCAAGTCAGCGGCGATTATGGAACTATAAGAGCTTCCTATAAAATCTTGAGAGACTCTTTTGTCATAATCTACTAAAATAAGCCCTTTATACTCGTTTTTGGCTTTCTCTTCAAAAACTTTGTTAACCTCTTCTATAGTTGTTTTTTTCTTTAAAATAACATTCAAATCCACCATAGAAACATCAGCTGTTGGAACTCTTACGCTTTGTCCGTGCATCTTTCCTTTCAAATTTGGCATAACCAAACCTATCGCTTTAGCAGCGCCTGTTGTGGTTGGAATCATATTGATAGCTGCCGCTCTTGCTCTTCTTGGATCTTTTTTATGTTTTACGTCAAGAATTTTTTGATCGTTTGTATAGGAGTGAATCGTAGTCATCAAACCTTTTTCAATTCCAAAAACGTCATCTATGATTTTCGTTACAGGGGCCAAACAGTTAGTCGTGCAGCTTGCGTTTGAAATTATCGGCTCTCCGGCATATTTATCCTCATTTACACCGATAACGAAAGTTGGGGTGTCATCTTTTGCGGGAGCTGAAAAAACAACCTTTTTGATACCGTTTTCTATATAAACTTTTGATTTCTCCTGAGTTAAAAACGCACCCGTGCACTCCAATACCACCTCGGCCCCATAGTCGGCAAATTTAAGATTTTTAGGATCTCTATCGGAAAAAAATTTAACTTTATCCTTTCCTATTTGCATATAATCATCTTCCAAAATCTTAACTTCACCGTCAAAAAAGCCATGAACTGAATCATATTTTAAAAGATACTCAGTCATCTCTCTTTTAGCCGTATCGTTTACCGCCACCAACTCGATATCGTCTCTTTTAGCAATTATCCTTGCAGCGCACCTACCTATTCTTCCAAAACCGTTAATTGCCACTTTCAAAGCCATGTTTATCCTTTTTTATAAAGTTTTTTGATAAGATATTATATTATCGTCAAATTATAAAAATAATTTCATTTGTTGATTTTATCTAAAGAAAGGTTTAATAATTATAAAATGAAAATAGCGCTATTTGGAGGCTCGTTTGATCCTCCGCACAAAGGACATATTAAAATAATTCAAACAGCATTAAAGCAGCTTGATATAGATAAGATATTTGTATGTCCCGCTTTCTTAAATCCTTTTAAAAAAGAGTTTCATGCCCCTCCTAAAAAAAGACTTTTTTGGTTAAAAAAAATTCTGAAAAAATATCCCGGTGTATCAATTTGTAACTTTGAAATAAAAAGACAAAAACCAACCCCCACTATAAAAACTGTTTTTTATCTATATAAATATTATAGAGCCCAAAAAGTATATTTAATAATAGGAGCGGATAATATAGAAAGCTTAAATAAATGGTATAGAATAGAGAGGCTTAAAAAACTTGTCAAAATAGTGGTAGTTACAAGAGGTAATAAAAAAATACCCAAAAGCTTGCAAAAACTTGAAGTTAATGTTAATATCAGCTCTACAAAACTTAGAAAAAAAATAATAAAAGAGTATATTCCAAAAGAGATATTAAAAGATGTAGAAAATTTTTATTCAAAGGAGATGAATGCAAAGAGTTGAAAAAATAGTTTCTCTTTTAGATGAAAAGAAAGCTGAAAACATTCAAGCTTTTGATCTTAAAGACAGCGATTATTTCGTAGAAAAAGTGATTATTGCCTCAACACTGGGAGAAAGACATGGACCAGCGCTTCTTGAATATTTAAAAAAACTTCTAAAAGAGATGAACGAGAAGATTTTATTTATAGAAGAGAGTGAAGAATGGATAGTTATAGATTTGGGAGATCTTCTAATACATTTAATGAGTCCGGAATATAGATCAAAATATAATATAGAAGAGTTTTTACAAGAGATTAAAGAAAAGCTTAAATAGCAAAAAGGCTATTTTCGTGGTATAATTAAATTAGACTAAGTAAAAAAAGGCAATATCATGAAAAGGCTAATCTCAATAACGGCTCTATGCCTGGGACTCTCTCTTTTTGCCCAAACAAAATATCAAGTAACTCCGTATGCGGGATACAACTTCAGCGATAGCGATTCGGAATTAAAAGATCATATGTTAATCGGTATCAGTCTTGATACGTTTTTAAACGAAAGATATGGTTTGAGACTCGGTTTTGAAAACGGACTTAAGGCTAAATACAAAGGATATCCTTATCAAACAGGAATGGAAAATACCGATATATACAGATATTATGTAAATGCCATAGTAAACGCCAACGATGTCTTTAGAACCTATTTTGCATTTGATCCATATATTTTTGGAGGAATAGGATATGAAGATATTGATAAAAACTGTCTGGGAGAGAAGTCTCAAGGATTTACAAATGTAGGTCTTGGAATAAGATTTCCAATAAGCGAAGATCTTAGCATAATATCGGAAGCAAAAGCGATCCAAAAATGGAAAAACAAAGATGTGGATGTAGTCGGAAATATCGGGCTTGGATATACTTTTGGAAATTATGTCAAAGAGCCAGAAACCACTGTTCTTCCCCCTCCAAAAATTGAGCCTAAACCAAAACCAAAAGAGGAAAAAATAGTAATCTACAACCAATTTCCAAATGTAGTTCCGGTTCAAAGTATAAAACCTGTAATATCCACAAATGAATGCGTATATGCTAACACTATTCCAAAGAGTAAAGATATTTGCGATAACAGAAACTATATTCAGGTTGCTGCAAAACTTAAATGTCTGCCAAACGAAGAATATGATAATAGAAAATTTTTAAATAAAATTAAAAGATATGGATACAGATACACTATTTATAATACTACAAACAGAGCGGGCAAAAAAGTATCAAAAGTATTGATAGGACCTTACAAGTGTTTAAGTGATGCAAAAAGACATCTTTGCGATATAAAAAGAAAAATAGCAAAAGATGCATTTGTATATAGAAAATAAGGAGATTTAATGCTTAAAAAATTATTTATTACGCTTGTCGTTTCAAGTTTGTATCTTTTTGCCGAATATAGTAGTGTTGGATTATATGTAAATAATGAAGATTTAGAAATTAGAGGAGACCTTCTTTTATATACAAAATCTGACAAAATTCAGCTTGAATCAGGTTACTATATAACCGCCGATATGCTTGATATGGACGAGGGATTTACACCAGGAGACGACGCTACACTCTTTGGAGCGGGAATTTATATAAAAAATAGCGTCATAGGAACCCAAGGGCTTGATATGTCTTTTGGGCTAAAAGGAGAATTTGGAGACATAGGAGACGATAAATTGGCCGCAATGCCAATTACCATGGCGCTATCTTATAAAATCCCGATAGATTATTATTACTATACAACTCCCACAACCTTCAATGCGTCCTTTGCCTATGCGCCCTCGCCGCTTGCTTTTAGCGACAGCGATAAATATTTGGAGTATAGACTCTTTTTAGAGATAGAGATGATAAACCATATAGATGTAACTTTCGGTTACAGATATATAGATGTGGATATGGATAACGAGCCCACAAAAAGCCGAAGCGCGGTATATGGAGGTTTGAAGTTTTTCTTTTAAGAAAAATTCACCTGAGATTATTTTTATAAAAAGATTTTTTACTTAGCCGATCTTAATAAAAGACCTAAAATAAAAAAGGATCGGCTATGAAAATTCTATCAAAAAGCTTAACTCTTCCAATTCTTTTTATCTCATCTGCAACAGTTTTTATAGGAGCGTTACTGCTAACTCATAAAAGCAATATGCCAATAAACTACCCTTCTATAAAAGAGAGCATAAAAAAAGAGACTCAAAAATCATGGGGAGTAAACTTTCAAATGGAAGATGGCATCGTTACTATAAAAAATATGCAGCAAAACTCTTTTGCTAAAGAGATAGGTTTAAAAGAGGGGGATAAAATAGTAAAATTAAACGAAATCTATAACCCATCTATAGAAAGTATTCAAAATTTTCTAAAAAATAATAAAAACAAAATCGTAAATTTAGTAATAAAAAGAAAAGGAAATCTATACAATATAAAAGCCCTTCCGTTTTGAGGGGCTTTAAAAGAAACAAATTCTATAATTTTGATATACTTTAAGTAGAAATATAATTTATAGGCTGACCTAATGTGTAACATCAATTATAGGATAAATTCATGCCAAAAAAATTTAAAACCTTTAAATCACAAAATTCCGTAATCAAGTCATTAGCGGGTAAATATAATAACAAAGCGGTTAAAAGCAAAAAATCTTTAAAAAAGATAAAAGAGCAAGCTTTGAAAAAAGCTTGGGAAAAATATAAAAAACTTTAAAAGATAGTATCTTCTATATCGCTTTTATATTTTAGATACTCAATTTCCCTTTTTAAATAGCGGTTTTCTTCTTGCTGAGTGGAGTATTCTCTATAGAGTTTATTTATATCCCTGCTTATGTAGTATATTTCATTTTTTATATAAATTTTGGGAACAAAAAGAGCCAAGCCAAGCAAAATCAGTAAAAATGTAATCAAAAGAGTGGAAAGAGAGAGATTTTGTTCTGAGAATTGAACCTCTTCATACTCTTTTAAAAGTTTCTCTTTATCGCTCATCACCCATCCCAAGAAAAAGTATAAATATTTTGAGTAATGATAACATATTTTTACTCTTTTTTCATCGCCTCTTTGGCTCCCTTGATAGCCCCGTTTAATATTCCCTTGGTTATATCTAAAAGATATCTGCCAACTTTCTTTGCCTCTTTTGATAGCTCCTTAGCTTCTAAAACCGCTTTTGAGGTAATTTCGTTTTCAAAAACCGTCTCATTTTTAATCTCATTTATCTTTTGAGCGAGAGCTTCGGTTGTCTCGATACTTCTCTTTTTCAGTTTTTCCAATACGCTGTCAAGTTTTAAAATAATGTCTCCCAAAATATTTTTGGAAATTCCTTTAGATTTTAGAGAGCTTTCTCTTACTATATTTACAAAATCTTCATCTATTCTATCTATCTCTTCTTTGGTTTTCTCAAGCTCATTGGCCATCTCTTTTTGAACTTCATTTGGAATAAGTTTCAATTCGTTTTTTACCTTCGATATCGCTCTAAAGACACCCTTTTTACTGCCGTAAACAGCGCCGTATAAAATCTCTTTTGCAAAAGCCTGGTCTTCATCGGCTATCTCGATCGTAGCTTCCAAAACGGTTCTTAAGATATAAGCGACTCTAACTTTTGTAAGTTTGCCCTCGTTTATTGCTTCATAAACTATATTTTTTACAATCTCCTCTACATTTCCCTCAATATCTCCACCCTTTTCGACCGCTCCCAAAATAGCCTCTATTGTTGTCTCTTTTAAAATTCCCAAAAGCTCCAGACTTTGAAGTTTTACATTATTTAGGGAGTATTCGACAAGCTTTTTAAAATCTTCACTCTCATCTGAGATATTCTCCTCCACACTGTGAAGCAGTTTTAAAATCTCTCTTTTAACTTCTCTTTTTTTATCCTCGATTTTTTGCTCTATCATCTCTTTTTGATTTAAAAGCTCATAAAGCTCTCTTTTATCCTCAAAAGAAAACGCCTCTATGAAAGCCGATATCAAAGAGGAGATGGAAGTTATGTTAGCAAGCTCTCTTTTTTGAAGCTCTCTTATAAGATTTTTCAAAATATCTACTGAAGGTTTCTCTTTTTTTAAAATCTCGCAAACTCTCTCTTTCAAAAGAGAAGGGAAATTCGGTTTTGAGTCAATTTCATCTAAAATCTCTATAAATTGCGTTTCTATCTCTTTTTGCATACTTTTCCTTATAAGACCATCTTTACGTCTTTAATTTTTTTCAGTTCTTCAAACAGCATCTTTCTATCATCGTCATTATGCACCAAAATTTCAAGATTAAAGCTTACATATTTTCCTTTGCTGCTTTTTTTGCTTTTTCTAAGTTTAGATATCCTATTTTGCGTCAAAGATGAAATTCTCTTTTTGCAAGCCTCTTCATTTTGCGTGATAATTTTATAACTCCAATTACAAGGATAATCTATTTCAACTCTCTTTGGAATCTCGTTTAAAGTGACCACTTTTCCCTCCCATCTTCTCTTCAAGTCTTACGTCAAATATCTCCATTGCTTTATCTATCGCCTTTACCATATCATAAATTGTCAAAAGCCCTATGCAAACTCCGTTTAAAGCTTCCATCTCAACTCCGGTTTTCCCCTTTAGCTTGGCTCTTACAATCAGTTTGAAACCGGGAAGATTTGGCAGCTCTTCAACATCGCACTTTACAGAGGTAATCATTAAAGGATGGCACATAGGAATTAAATCGCTTGTCTTTTTAGCCCCCATTATGGCTGCTATGATAGCTGTCTGAATTACATTTCCCTTTTTTACTTTATGCTCTATCACAGCCGTGTAAGCTTCCTTACTCATCTTAATCTTTCCGCTTGCAATGGCAACTCTTGTAGTATCCTCTTTTAAAGATACATCAACCATCCTTGGCATATCGTTTTCGTCAAGATGCGTCAAATTCATTATCAAGCCTTATTATGGTATTAAAACTGTTTTGAACCTCTCCTCCAAAATAGATAAACCCCTCTTTTATCTCAAGGAAAAGCTCCTCTTTGCTTTTTGGATAAACTTTAACGCTGTTTTTAACTTTGCCCTCCAGATAAGCTCCGTAAAAAGAGGCGGCCATTCCCGTTCCGCAAGCTAAAGTCTCATCCTCTACGCCTCTTTCATAAGTTCTTACATAAAGATTTCCACTCTCCACTTTGGCAAAATTTACGTTTGCATTATATTTATATCTAAGTTTAGAGCAGAGATTTTTATCAAAAAGTTCTAAATCATCAACATAAGTTACAAGATGAGCAACTCCGGTATCATAAAAATGCCATACAAATCCATCCTCTAAAAAGCTCTCTTTTAATACTTTAGGCTTAGTTAATTTTATCTTTACAAAATTGCCGCTAACTTTAGCATCTATCACCCCGGCTTTGGTTAAAAAAGAGTGGGATTTAGGGGCTAAAGAGTTAGAAACCGCATAATGAGCGGCGGCTCTTGAGCCGTTTCCGCACATCTCTGCTACGCTTCCGTCACTATTGTAAAACTCCCACTCATAATCATACTCTTCATGCGGAACCAACACTATCATCCCGTCAGCCCCTATTCCCCTCTTTCTATCGCAAAGCTTTTTAGCCAAATTCCCTCTATCTCTTTTTACAAAAGAGTGAAAAATCAAAAAATCGTTCCCGCTTGCGTCATATTTTGAGATCTGCATATTTTCCTCTTAAAAAATCCAAAAATCTATCTATCTCTTTTTGAAGATGTTTTAAATTTTTACTGTTATCTATCACAAAATCGGCTCTCTTTTTCTTCTCTTCTATATCTATTTGAGAACTGACTCTATCTTTTGCGTGAGATAAATCATACCCTTCCCTTTTTACAAGCCTCTCTATTTGAAGCTCCTTTGGGGCGTAAACCACCACAACAGGCTTTATATTATATCTCTCCCCAGTTTCAAAAAAGAGAGGAATATCCACTATATAGGGAACTTTAAAACCCTCCAAATATAGAGCCTGCTTTTTTATCTTCTCTTCTATTTTGGGATGAAGAAGATTTTCAAGCTTTTCTTTGCTCTCTTTATCGCTGAAAATAAGCTCTCCAAGCTTTCTTCTATTAACCTCTCCATCTTTTAAATACTCTTTTCCAAAAAGCTTCTCTATCTCTTTTGTATTCTCTCTTAGAACCTCATGAGCTATCTTGTCCGCATCTATTATCGAAAAACCGTGCAGTTTTAAGATATTGCAGACACTGCTTTTCCCGGTAGCAATCCCCCCGGTTAGCAAAATAGCGTTTTTAAACTCCATCTACTTTTTCAATACCTCTTTTAAGCTCTTTTCCACAAAATTTGGAAGGGCGAAAGCCGCTTTATGCACATCGCTGTTGTAATATTTCAGCCCGTCAAGCAAATCGGCTCTTTGCAAAACTATATCAGCCGTTGGATGATACTTTTTTGAAGCGATAGCGGAAGTAAAAATACATCCCGGATACAGATACATCTCATATCTGTAAGGAAGAGCGATAAAGAAGTGCTTTCCAAGATTTCTTAAAACATTTCTGTTTTGATCCATCTCAAGCCACCAGCTTCCAGCCTGCGCGGCGCAAAGCCCATCCTCTTTTAGGATTCTATGAACCTCTTTAAAAAAGCTCTCCTCAAAAATCTCTCCCTCTCTTGTTCTAACGGGAGCCATCGCATCCACTATCACAACATCGTATGTAGAGCTTTCTGCCTTCTTTACAAAATCAACTACGGTATCTATAACCACATTTACGTTTTCGTTATTAAAAGCGTCTATATACTCTATAAAAAACTCTTTTGCCACTTCCATTACTTCTGGATCTGGCTCTACTACATCTATTTGGATATCATCATATTTCAAAAGCTCATGAACGCATCCGCCGTTTCCGCCTCCTAACACCAAAACATTCTTTGGCTCTTTATGGGTGCACATTGGAACGTGAACTAACATTTCATGATGAATAAAATCATCCTTTTGAGTTAAAACAAGCTTCTCATCAACCGCTAAGATATTTCCAAACTGCTCGCTTCTGTAAACCTCAATTTTTTGAACGTTGCTCTCTTGGCTAAAAATACGATCGGTTACTCTATGGCTTTGCAGCCAATAATCCTTATACTCTTTGGTAAACCACATTTTTTAAAGCTCCCTTTGCTGTTTTTAGCACGATTTTAACATATCTTTGTTAAAATCACTTAAAAGTTTTATAAAAAAATTTTCCGTTGAGAAAATAATACACAGCAAAAAAAGGAGCAAAAAATGTGCGCAGAGAGAATGCAAAGAATCCTTACCGCAATTGTCTTGGGACTAATCCTGCTTTTATGGGCGCAAGGATATATCAAAGCTTTCGTTATATTGCAAACTTTTGTAATTATTATGATGCTAATTTGGGCTTTTACAGATTTTTGCCCCTCTTTGTGGTTTTTTAGAAAGATTTTCCCTCCTTGCAAATGGGGAAAGAATGAACAGTAAAATAAGCTACAAAGACTCAGGCGTTGATATAGAGGCGGGAAACTCGTTTGTCGAGAGGATAAAACCCTTCGTAAAATCGACTCTA
>JALVCR010000089.1 GCA_027009865.1 Campylobacterales bacterium | reverse complement strand
GAAGGCTTGGAATTGAGGTGGTTTCTGTAGATAAGTATCAAAACGCCCCAGCTCACCTTGTATCAAACAGATATTATGTAATAGATATGAAAAATAAAGATGAGGTTTTAGAGGTTATAAGAAGAGAAAAACCAAATTTTATTCTTCCCGAAATCGAGGCTATAAACATAGAGGCTCTTTTTGAGGCAGAGAAGGAGGGATTTTGCGTTATTCCAAACGCCGAGGCGGTAAATAAGACTATGAATAGGAAAAATATAAGAAAATTTGCCGCCGAAGAGCTTGGATTAAAAACAAGCGCTTACAGATTTGTAAAAAGCTTTGATGAGCTTTTGAAAGCTTCTAAAGAGATAGGATTTCCCTGCGTTATAAAGCCTGTTATGAGCTCTTCTGGTCATGGGCAGAGCATTGCAAGAAGCGAAGAAGATCTTCAAAAGTCATGGGAAGAGGCAAAAGAGGCAAGAGGGGATGCAAGCGAGCTGATAGTTGAGGAGTTTGTAAATTTTGATTACGAAATAACTCTTCTTACCGCAAGAAACGGTAAAGAGACGGTATTTTGCCCTCCGATAGGACATATTCAAAAGGATGGAGATTATATATTTTCTTGGCAGCCTATGGATATGAGCAAAAAGGCTTTAGAGGAGGCAAAAAGAGTTGCCAAAACCGTAACTGACGGTTTGGGGGGAAGAGGAATATTTGGAGTGGAGCTTTTTGTTAAAGGCGATGAGGTATATTTTAGCGAAGTTAGTCCAAGACCGCACGATACGGGAATGGTTACGATGATAACTCAAAGCCAAAGCGAATTTGCGCTTCATGTAAGAGCGGTTTTGGGGCTTCCTTTGGGATTTTCTTTCTACTCTCCGGGAGCTAGCGCAGCTTATAAGGCCGATTTTGAAAGCGTAGCTCCTTTGTTTGAAGTGGAAGATGATATTTTTGATGAAGAGGGTTTTATTAGAATCTTTGGAAAGCCAATAGCTCACCAGGGAAGAAGGATGGCTGTATATTTAACTTTAGCCAAAGATTCCAAAGAGGCTTTAGAGAAAGCTAAAGATAAAATAAAAAAAATTAAGGGAGTAAAATGAAATATATAAAGAAAATTTCAAATTTTGCTATTGTCGGCGGTTTGGGAGCTTTTTTGCTTTTGAATATGCAAGGGTGTTCTGATCACTCTTCCGAAAATAGAGGCGGCGGAAACGCTTTTAGCGAAGCTTCAAAAAAACAGGGAGCTTTTGTAGTTATAGAGGAGGTTGCTCCAAAAGAGTATAAGATAGTAGAGGAGTATCCAAGCGATAAAACAAGAGTGATTTTAAGAGAGCTTAACGGAACAGAGAGGATTTTATCTCAAGAGGAGCTTGATAAGCTGGTAAAAGAGGAGGCTAAAAAGATAGAGGCGGGAACTTCCAATCTAACATCTCCAAACGGCGGGGGACTCTCTCTTGGAGAGACGATTTTAGCAAGCGCTGCCGGAGCTATTATAGGAAGCTGGATAGGAAACAAACTTTTTAATAATCCAAATTATGAGCAGAGAAGAAGAACTACATATAAAACTCCAAGCGCTTATCAAAGAAGCGTAAATAGTTTTAAAAAATCTTCTTCAACTCTCTCGTCGAAAACATCCAAGCCATCTTCTACAAGAAGCGGATTTTTCAAACCAAGCTCCTCTTCAACATCAAGAAGCTCTTCTAGAAGCTTTTTTGGAGGCTGATTGATGGTAGAGCTTTTGAAAGTTGAGCCGTTAGATAAAGATTATCTGGAGTCTATCGGTTTTTATTGGCACACAGACGAAGATAACAGCTCTTATGTAGCAGACGAGCTTGTTTTGGTATCAGATGAGGAGGCCGAGGCTTATTATGAAGCTGCAAACGAGCTTTACGATATGTTTGTGGAGGCTGGAGATTATGTTATAGAAAACGATCTTTTTCATGAAATAAATATTCCTTTTAATCTGGTAGAGAATATAAAATTAAGCTGGGAGAGCGATGTTCATTGGCATCTTTACGGGAGATTTGATTTTGCCGGAGGGATAGACGGAAAACCTATAAAACTTCTTGAATTTAACGCAGACACTCCCACCGCTTTGTTTGAGACGGCTATCATACAGTGGGCTCTTTTGAAATATAATCAAATGGATGAAGAGAGGCAGTTTAACGGAGTGTATGAGGCTATTAGAGATAATTTCAAAAGGCTTGTAACTCTCAGCGAGGATGTGTCAAATTTTGAAGAGCTTTATGAGGGATGGAAGATACTCTTCTCTTGCGTTAAGGGAAGCATAGAGGATGAGAATACTACAAGGCTTCTTCAAAGCATTGCAAAAGAGGCCGGATTTGAGAGCGAGTTTGCTTTTGTCGATGAGGTTGAGTTTAGCGGTGAAGAGGGGATATTTTACGGGGATAGAAATTTTGAGTTTTGGTTTAAGCTGATTCCTTGGGAGGATATAGCCATACAAGAGAGCGAGCTTGCTCTTATTTTAACAGAGATTATCAAAAACCAAAAAGCTATCATTTTAAATCCTTCCTATACTCTTATGTTTCAAAGCAAAGCGTTTATGAAGATTTTGTGGGATCTTTTCCCAAATCATCCTCTTTTGCTGGAGACATCTTTTGAGCCTTTAAAAGACAAAAGCTATGTTGAGAAGAAGGCTTTTGGAAGAGAGGGGGAAAATACGGTTATCTACTCTCCAAACGGGGAGATTTTAGAAAAAAAAGATGGAGAGTATGGAAACTTTAAATCGATCTATCAAGAGTATGTAGAGCTTCCGCAAGATAGCATGGGAAGAAGCTATCAGGCGGGAGTCTTTTTTGCTTATGAGGGATGCGGTCTTGGATATAGAAGAGGCGGAAAGATTTTGGATAATTTTTCAAAATTTGTAGGACATATAATAAGGTAGGGAAAAATGGATATAGAAAAAGAGCTTCAAAAAGCCGAAGAGCTTTTTGAGGCGGATAAATTTAAAGAGGCTTTGGAGATTTTTAAAAAAATCGTAAAAATAAAAAGAGACCCCGACGCTCTTTATTATCTGGGGCTTATCTATTTTGAGGGGTATGGAGTTGAAAAAGATGAAAATCTTGCGGTTAAATATTGGCAAAAAGCCGATAAAGCCGGAAGTTTGGACGCAAAATATATGCTAACTACGATAACTCAAAAAACTTCAATTATTTGCAGGGAGTAGTTTTTCTTTATGCTATAATGCCACGTAAATTCAATATCTTTTAAGGAATTTGATGTTTAACGGCAAAGATATTTTGATAACCGGTGGGACTGGAAGTTTTGGAAAAAAATTTGCGAAGGTAATTTTAGAAAAATATGCTCCCAAAAGAGTTATTATCTTCTCAAGAGACGAATTAAAACAGTATGAGATGGCAAAAGAGTTTAAACATCCCTCTATCAGGTTTTTTATAGGGGATGTAAGAGACAAAGAGAGGCTGAAAGTTGCTATGAGAGGGGTTGATTTTGTAGTTCACGCAGCAGCCCTAAAGCATGTGCCGATAGCCGAATATAATCCGATAGAGTGCATAAAAACCAACATTCACGGAGCTGAGAATATAATAAACGCCGCTACGGAGTGCAAAGTAAAAAGAGTAATAGCTCTCTCTACCGACAAAGCCGCAAGCCCAATTAGCCTCTATGGGGCTACTAAATTGGCTTCCGATAAGCTTTTTGTAGCCGCTAACAATTTGGTGTCTGATAAAGAGATTATTTTTAGCGTGGTTAGGTATGGAAATGTGATAGGAAGCAGGGGTTCGGTGGTTCCATATTTTGCCAAACTCATAAAAGAGGGGGCAAAAGAGCTTCCAATAACCGATGAGAGAATGACAAGATTTCTGATAACTTTAGAGGAGGGAGTGGAGTTTGTTTTAAAAAGCTTTCAAAGAATGCAGGGAGGAGAG
>JALVCR010000088.1 GCA_027009865.1 Campylobacterales bacterium | reverse complement strand
TTAAAACCTTCCAAATCATATTTTTGCAAATCTTCGCTATCTTTAGTCAAAGCCGGATTTAATTTGGTATCCCCAAGTTTTTCATAAAAGCTATCAAGCCCCTCGCTTCTTAATAGATGATATACTCCCTGACACCCTTTGCAGCAAAAATATTTCCTCTCTCCCTCGATATTATCCTCTATCATTACCGATTCATCAAATTCCAAATGGCAGTGATCGCATTTTACTTTGGACAAAGCAGACCTTTAGAGAGATTATTTTTTAGTTTTAATAAACTTGTGATAGAGAAAATTTAAAAGAATCAATAAAAAAGTTCCATAAAATATAAGCTTTACTATAAGATAGGTATCTTTATTGGCATTTCCTATAGAAGATTTCAGTTTAACTTTGTAAGATGAAGCAACCTGATCGGCTATATCAGCATACCCGTTTAATAAAGCCGCCTCTATTGCAGCTTTTTGATTTTTGCTATGGCTTGTTAAAAGGGGAATTATCGTTCCGCTCCAAGGCCAAGGGCTTAAAACCTGCTCTTTATTAAATCTTTTTTCCATATCTTTAGTAGATACGATATCTACTTTTTTACTGTCAAGCAAAATTGTAAGCAAGATATAAGGTTTTTGGAGAGATTTTACAAGATTCGCCTCATACTCTTTTATTTTTGCGTTATTGCTTTTTTTAACTCCGGCAAGATATAGATTAACGCCGGTTTTCTCTTTTAATTCGTTTCCAATCTCATTTATCTTATCTACCGTCTTTTGAGGCAGAATATCTTCGTTTAAAATTACAAAATTTAAAGAGGCATAAAGAGAAAACACAAAAATAAAAGAGGCTAAAAAGCCCCTTTTTATAGATTTAAAACTCAAGTTTTACCCTACATACGCGTGATTTGCAGTCATAACCGCCCATAATGTGATAATAGCGGTTCCCAAAAGCATCCACCCAATTATTGCTTCCAATTTATCAACCATTTTATCCTCCTAAGAAGTAGCACTCGCAAAAATGCTAATGCTTTTTTATTTATTTACAAACTGATATTTGTGTTTAACATCTCCTGCTACCGGTTTTCCATGAACCACTACATGTTTTTCATTCTCTAAATCGGGACCTATTCTTTTAATAGTTAAAGGATCTTTTATTTCATAATATTGCTGTGCGGTAGCTTGCTGAACGGCTATAGCATTCACAGTTAAATATACCAAAATTCCTAAAAGCAGAGCTACTGCTATAAAATAGCCGGTAAGTCCGTGTAAACTCCAAACTCCTCTATTTTGATTCATCCTCTACTCCTTACTTTTCACTCAAAGAGCGAATATATGTAGCTACGGCTTTCTCTTGAACCGCAGTAAGTCTTCCTTTGAAACTTGGCATAGTTCCAATAACACCTTGTTTACCATGTTCAAGAACATGTTTTATAATTGTATCATCATACTCTTTTAGATTAGGAGCCATTCCGTTCATTCCCTTACCGTCAGGTCCATGACAGCTTGCACAAGCATTAGCGAAAACTTCTGCCCCTTTTTGATTTCCTTTAAAGCCGTTTGCCACATACTCAGCCACAGCTTTTGCATCATCGCCGCTAACAAGTCCTGGAGGCATCTCTCCCATTTGATAACCAAATTTTCCAACTCCATCCATTTTTTTATCCCCAAGAGCCGCTGAACCCTTCTCAATTACTGCTAAAACACTCTCTTTAAGAAGTCTTTTTGTCAAATCCTGAGCTTTTCCCTCAATTCCGGTAGCATCAATTCCATGACAAGGAGAGCATTGAACAAGATAAACTCCTTCTCCCATTCCAAGAAGATCTTCTTTTGTAGGATTTGCCCATTTTTTCTCAAACATCTTAGTATGAGCCGCAACCTCTTCATTATATTGGCCGATTTGGGAAAAAGCATTTAGAGGATATCCAACAAACCAATACCAAACTCCCCAAATAATAGTTCCGATAAATGCTAAAGACCAACCTATCGGAGAGTTGTTTTTATATTCCCCTATTCCATCCCAGTTTTCATCTTTTAAAACACCTTCGCTTTTACCTTCCTTGATTTGCTTAAAATATTTGGCGGAAACACCGATCGTCAACACCAAAATAGCGGCAGCACCAAGCAAGGCTAACTGATTGACATTATCACTTAACCAATTCATTCACTGCTCCTTTTTAGCTTCTTTTCTCTTTCTTTCTCATCCCTCTTATCAACGGGAGGCGAATCAAGCTCATCGTCAAGAGCCATCTTCGCATACTTTTCATAATCCCTCTCTCCCTTTTTTTCACTCCTATACAGATGAATTATATAACCGTATAGAATGAGCGTTAAAAAAATAGTAAATATAATATAAGCGACACCTTGAATAAATCTTATATCTTCCATCTACTATTTAAGTCCATTAAGATATGCTATTAAAGCAACAATTTCTGGAATCTTACCGCTTTCAACCATCTTTACAAGATCCTCTCTTTTTGTCTCTTTAGCTATTTTCAAAGCCTCAGCCAAAGCCTGTTTTTTAGCTTGTTCGAAAGAGCCAAGAGGAACATCTACTTTACCGTCTCCGTCTATATCTTTGTCATAAGGAACATTAAATACTTTTTTAACAGTTAAAGCTTCTGCATAAGCAGTCTCAAGATCTGCAACATTTGTAAACATATGTTTATATGCTGGCATAATTGATCCGGGAACTACGCTTGTTGGATCCCACATATGGTTTGCATGCCAATCTGAAGTTCTGTAATTTCCAACTCTGTGAAGATCTGGACCGGTTCTCTTAGAACCCCAAAGGAAAGGTCTATCATAAGCGTATTCACCGCTTAGGCTGTAATTTCCATATCTATCAGTTTCTGATTTAAAAGGTCTAATCAACTGAGAATGACAAGCATTACAGCTATCTTTTATATAAACTTGTCTTCCCGCAAGTCTAAGTAGCGAGTAGGGTTTTGTACCCGCTACCGGTCTTGAAGCCTGCGCGAAATCAGGAACTATCTCTATCAATCCCGCAAAAGCTATAACTATAAACACACCCACCGCAAAGAAGAAAGGATTTCTTTCTAACCATCCAAACATTTATCGCTCCTTAAGCCGCCATTGGTGAAGCAAATTGAGGCTCTCTCTCAATTGCTCTTGATGCGGTCATTGTTTTAAAGAAATTATATGCCCACATAAATAGACCTACAAGATAGAAAAGTCCGCCTATTGCTCTTAGAGTATAGTATGGATGCAACACAGTTACCGTATCTATGAAAGAGTATGCCAAGTTACCGTATTGATCTACCGCTCTCCACATCATACCTTGAGTAATACCGGCAATCCACATACTTGAAAAGTATAAAACAATTCCTGTTGTTTGCAACCAAAATTGAGCTTCAAGAAGTTTTTTGCTATAGATTTCTCTTTTATAAAATCTTGGAGCCATATGCATAAGAGCAGCAATAATCATAAATCCAACCCATCCAAGCGTTCCGTCATGAACGTGTCCTGGAATCCAATCTGTAAAGTGAGCAAGAGCATTTACTGATTTGATTGATTGAATTGGACCTTCAAGAGTTGAAAGCATATAGAATGTTGAAGCAAGAACCATAAATTTAATTAGAGGATTCTCTTTTAATTGTCCCCACTCACCTTTCATTGTAAGAAGCATATTAAGCGCGCTACCCCAAGAAGGCAAGATAAGAATTATACTAAAAATTGAACCCATTGTTTGCATCCAGTCAGGAACAGTGGAATAGATTAAATGGTGACCGCCTGCCCAAAGATATACAAACATAAGTCCCCAGAAAGATAAAAGTGAAAGTTTATATGAATAAACAGGCTGACCAGACTCTTTTGGAAGATAGTAATAGATCATTGCAATAATAGGAACGGTGAAAACAAATGCAACCGCATTATGTCCATACCACCATTGAACCAAAGCGTCATTGCTTCCAGAATACATACTAACTGAATGTAGAGGATCTCCCATTCCCGTAATAAGATAAGTTGGAACTTCCATATTATTAAAAAGATATAGCATTGCAACACCAAGAAATGTAGCTATATAATACCATAATGAAATATAAAGGGATTTCTCTCTTCTAATTCCAATAAGTCCAAATATGGAAATTCCCCAAAGAACCCATACTATAACTACCACTATATCAAAAGGCCACTCAAATTGAGCATACTCTTTTGAAGTGGTATATCTAACAAGCAAAGATGCTACAGCAAGCAAAGCTCCTATGAAATAGAGCCAAAAGTGAAGTTTCCCAACAGTCATTAAAAATTTTGACTCTTTCATGGAAACTTTTAAAACTCTTTGCCCTACATAATACCATGTAGCAAATATTCCACTAAGAGTAAAACCAAAAGCTACCGTATTGGTATGAATAGGTCTTAATCTGCTAAAAAGACTATACTGACCGAAAATATAATTTAGATCAGGGAAAGCTAACTGAAATGCTATAAGCACACCGACACCCATACCGAGAATTCCAAATAGAATAGCTAAATAGCTAAACCATTTGGCTACGGTATAATCATACTCGATTGCAGGACTTTGCATGCAATTCCTCCTTCGATAAAAATTTGTCACTCCAAAACAATTTATTTTAACACAGATTTAATATCTCAAAGCTTAATTTATAAAAATAAATTTATAAGAAGTTTAAAATCGAAACACTCTTACCCAAAATATCCCCTTTTGTGAGGAAATTTACTTTTTGTTATATAATATCGCTTTATTTTTTTTTAATTTAAATGAGGTTAGCGATGAAAATTTTGATAAAAAACGCCAATTTTACGGATATAATTAATGAAAAAGAGTTTAAAGCGGATATTTTGATAAACAAAACAAAAATAGAAAAAGTAGCTCCTTTAATTGACGAAAAAAAATACAAAATTATAGATGTAAATGGTAAAACAGTAACACCGGGTTTGGTAGATCCGCACTGTCATATAGGGCTTTATGAGGAGGGAGTTGGAGAGGTAGGGCATCTTGGAAACGAAAAAAGCGATCCTATAACTTCCAATCTTGACGCAATTTATGCCATAAATCCAAAAGATGAGGCTTTTAAAAACGCTTTGAAAGCCGGAGTAACAAGCGTTGTAACAGGTCCTGGAAGCGCAAACGTAATAGGAGGGACTTTTACGGCTTTAAAAACTTACGGCGAGAATATAGAAGAGATGGTTATTAAAGAAAAAGCTGCAATGAAATCGGCTCTTGGCGAAAATCCGATAAGAATTTACAAAAATCAAAACAGATCCCCTATGACAAGAATGGCAATAGCTGCTATTTTTAGAGAAACTTTAATAAAAGCAAAAAACTATTTAAAAAAAGAAGATAAAGACATCGATTTTAAACTTGAAGCTTTAAAAGATGTTTTAAATAAAGATATGATTTTAAAAATACATGCTCACAGAAGCGACGATATTATAACAGCTGTCAAAATAGCTAAAGAATTTAATTTAAATTTTACAATAGAGCATTGCAGTGAAGGGCATTTAATAGCCAAATATCTAAAGAGTAATAATGTAAAAGTAATTTTAGGGCCTCTTATGGCAAGCAAACCAAAATATGAGCTTAAAAATCTAACCTTAAAATCCGCTTCAATCCTTGAAGAAAACGGCATAGAGTTTGCTTTATGCACCGACCATCCGGTAATTCCGATAGAATACCATGCAGTTCAAGCAGGTTTAACGATAAGAGAGGGATTAAGCTATATGAAGGCTTTAAAAGCAATAACCATAAATGCGGCAAAACTTACAAACATAGATGACAAAGTAGGCTCTTTGGAAGAAGGCAAAGACGCAGATTTGGTTGTATGGGAGAGCTCGCCTTTTGATATTTTAAAAAAACCTCTCCTTGTGATGATAAACGGAGAAGTTGTTTACTCAAACGGCTCTTTTATCGTAAAATGATTTTTTAAACTCTTTAAATTTTTTGTTTAAAATAGCCTCTCTTGCCTCTTTCATCAAATTTAAATAGTAATGAAGATTATGCAAAGAGGCAAGACGATAGTATGTAAGCTCACGGGCTTTAAATAGATGATTTAAATATCCTCTTGAATATCTTTTGCAAGTATAGCAGCTGCAGCTCTTATCTATCGGCTCATCAGATAATTTATTATATGAAGCTTTGATATTAATCCTTCCAAAAGAGGTGAAAAGAGTTCCGTTTCTTGCGTTTCTTGTAGGCATGACGCAGTCAAACATATCAATGCCTCTTTCTATATTCTCTATCAAATCTTCTGGAGTGCCGACTCCCATTAAATATCTTGGTTTCTCTTTTGGCAGAAATTTTGCGGTAAATTCTACCGTGTCATACATCTCTTTGCTCTCTTCCCCGACACTAAGCCCCCCTATGGCAAAACCGTCAAAATCCATCTTCGTAAGCTCTTTTGCCGAAATTTCTCTAAACTCTCTATCAACTCCCCCCTGAACAATAGCAAAGATATTCTGCTCTACTCCAACTCCCCTCTCTTGCATAGCTTTATGGTATAAAATAGACTCTTTTGCCCATTTTGTCGTTCTCTTAACAGAAAGAGAGATTCTCTCTTTGGAAGATGGAAGTGCTATTAGATCATCTAAAATCATCATAATGTCGCTTTTTAGATTATATTGGATATCCAAAACCTTTTTTGGAGTAAAATAGTGCCTGCTTCCGTCTATGTGGCTTTTAAACATTATCCCGTTTTCATCGGCTTTTGCTATATCGCTTAAAGAGAATGCCTGAAATCCGCCGCTGTCTGTTAGAAAAGATCTGTTATATCCGGAAAATTTATGCAGTCCTTGAAATTTTTTTATAACTTCATCTCCCGGACGAAGATAAAGATGGTATGTATTTGCCAAAACTATTTTGGTATCCAAAATCTCCATTAAATCAAAACTATCCAAAGATTTAACGCTGGCAGCCGTTCCAACCGGCATAAAAACCGGAGTTTTTATCACTGAATGAGCCGTTTTTATTGTGCAGGCTCTTGCATTTTTATCCATAGAGTCTATCTTAAATTCCATCATCTGCCTTTGATTTTACTTCCTAATTTGTTAATATTATAATTACATTCATCAAACGGGACTTAACTTAATGAAAAAAATTTTAATTTTAGCAGACGGTATTGTAGCGAAACAATTTTTAAACAAATTAGTGGATTTAACCTCAAATCAAAACAGATACTATATCGTATATTATCATGAAAAGACTCTTCCCCAAAAAAAACCCGATAATTTTAGATTTTATAATTTTGATCCGACAAGTTATTCAAAACTCTCCACTCTTTTAGATGAGAATTTCTATCAAGTAACAATAGCGATGTCAACAAAAATAGATACTGAAGAGAGTTACAAAAATATAAGAAGAGTAAATAAAGATATTCAGATAGTCATTTTGGATAAATGGAATCTAAATATTAAAGATGAAGATCTTTTTTTGCTAAACGCAAATGAAATTTTAGCAAACAGGCTGGTTGACTATCTCCCCGATATCCCAACTATCGCTCAAAATATAGGTCTTGGTATAGGTGAGATAATGGAACTTAAAGTTCCTTTTGGAAGCGCTTATGTATATAGGCATATAGGAAGCATTGAGCAGAAAAAATGGAAAATAGCAGCTCTCTACAGACAAGGAAGACTTCTTTTGCCATCTCCTGAGATTATGATAAGACCAAACGATATGTTAGTAATTATAGGAGAGCCAAGCGTTTTAAAAAGCATATATAGGAGTATAAAAAAAGAGCTTGGACAGTTTCCCATGCCTTTTGGACACAATATTTATGTTTTAATAGATATGCTTCAAATGGAAGATGAGGAGATAGAGAAACTCATAAACGATTCCATGCTTTTTCATTCAAGATTAAAGAGTCAAAAACTAATCATAAGAGTTATCAATCCAATTTATAATAAGACATATGAAAAAATCAAAAACTACAACTCATCTCACATAGAAGTGATATTTGAGTATAAAGATTTCGAATTTAAAGGATTAGTAGAGATAGATTGCAAAAAAAGTAATATTGGAGTTATTATTTTAAATAATTTTCTTTTTGAGGAGTATAAAAGATTTTGGTTTAATCTAAAACTTCCCATTTTAAAAATAGGGACATGGAGTTTTCATCAGATAAAAGAGGGAGTCGTTATAACCGATACTCCAAAGACATTTGAAAATGTATCCTCTATCATTTTTGATGTTTTAACCCAACTGAATTTGGATTTTATCTTTTACGATTTTGATCCAGACAACTCCGGGAAGAATAAAAGTTTGATAGAGCATTTTGAAAATCTATCTCAAATCTTCAAACAGGAAGTAAAGATAGTAAAAAGCGCAAAAAACCCCGTAAGAGAGCTAAAATCAAGAGAAGATTATTTGCAGTTTGTCTTATTTACCGAAGATATTTTACAAGCCGATATATTCTCCATATTTTCCAAGAATATGGACGAGCTCTCCTATATGCTAAAAGAGGCGTATCAGATTTTTCTCCCGATAGATATTTAATCTTGAAAAAATTTTAAGTAGTTAATAGATATAATTAATTTTAATTTACTAAAGGGAAGAGTATGAAAATAGATATAAATTTTTCTAAAAAAGAGTCTTCAAACTATTCCATTTTTATAGACAAACTTCCAAAAATTAAAGAGAAAGGCAAAGTTGCCGTTATCACAAATCCTAAAATCTCAGGTCTTCATCTAAAAAACCTTCTTGATAAATTAGAAGCAAAAGAGATTTACATAGTAACTATCCCAGACGGAGAAGAGTATAAAAATTTAAAAACTTTAAATTTTATATTAGACAGGCTTTTTGACCATAAACTTGATAGAAAATCAACTCTCATAGCCTTTGGAGGAGGAGTTATAGGAGATATGACAGGCTTTGCGGCCGCTATTTTTCAAAGGGGAATTGATTTTATTCAAATCCCGACCACTCTTTTATCTCAAGTGGATGCAAGCGTGGGAGGGAAAACTGGAATAAATAACGATTATGGAAAAAATTTAATAGGCGCGTTTCATCAGCCAAAAGCCGTTTATATAGATATCTCTTTTTTAAAAACCCTTCCAAAAAGAGAATTTTCCGCCGGAATTGCCGAAATTATAAAGATGGCGGTAACTTTTGATAAAGATTTTTTTAAGTGGCTTGAGAGAAGCGATTTATACAAAGAGGATGATTTAAAAATTGCCATTAAAAAAAGCATAGAGACAAAAGCAAAAGTGGTAGCCGAAGATGAAAAAGAGAAGGGAATAAGAGCCGTTTTAAATTACGGGCATACGTTTGCCCATGTCATAGAAAACATAACCGGCTACAAAACATATCTTCATGGTGAAGCCGTGGCCATTGGAATGAATATGGCAAATAAACTTGCTCTCTCTTTAAATTTATTGGATGAAGAAGAAGCAGTTAGAATAGAGAACCTCTTAAAAAAATACTCCCTTCCGACAACTTTTAATGTTCAAAATCCAGAAAGCTTTTATGAACACTTCTTTTTGGACAAAAAGAGTGCTGATAGCAAAATCAAATTCATTCTTCCAAATCACATAGGAAATTTTTTAATAAAAGATGATATAGAAAAAGAGAGAGTAATTAAAATATTACATGATTTTAAAGAGTGGATAGATGTTTAGAAAAATTATTCTTCTGTTTTTTCTGTTTGGGTTTTTTTTATATGCCGAAAATAATTCATCTTTAAAGAACAAAACCAGTATAAAAAAAGAGCTCTCAAGCGATGCACAAAATGATGAAAATATAGTTAAAGCCGCAATCGCAAATCAGATAAATAAACTATCAAAAGAGCTTTTTGAACTTAATGAGGAGCTTAAAAGAAATATTTGGATCAAAAACTATGCAAACTATATCTCTTATAAAAATACTATTCAAAACATAGAAAAATATAAACAAAAATTAAAACATCTAAAATATCTTCTTAAATCTTCAAGAGTTTCAAAAGAGAGAAAAGAAAAATATAAAAAAGAAAAAGAGATTATCGAAAAAGAGCTAAAAACCTTAAATAACAAAAAAGAGCTGTTAAGCGATTTTAAAACCTCCCCTTTTGAGGAAGTGATAAAGCCTCAAGCTTTGCCAAAAGAGCCAAAAGTTACCAATCCCTTTTTGATATTTAACGCTTTCTCTTACATCAAACAGGTAAAAAACCAAAAGAACCTATATCAAAGCAAGCTTGAGAGCTTAAAAAATACAATAGAGAAATTAAATAAAAAGAAAATTCTATTAAACAGAATATACAGATTTAAAAAAGATGAAAAAACTCTAAAACAGATATCAGCAGTAGAGCATGAATTAAACGATTTTAAAACCGCTTACGACATAGCAAAAACTACCTATAAAATATACAGCAAAAAGATAGAAGATGTAATTTTAAAAATCTCTCTTCAAATAGAGGAGCAGATAAAAAGAACTATAAACGTAGCTTTGTTTATATTCGCTGTTATTATCATATCTTTGGTTTTGAAACTCCTTGCAAAAAGGTATATAGAGGATAACCAAAGATTTTATATGACAAACAAAGTGATAAACTTTACAAACTTTACTCTAATTACAATGATTTTGCTATTTTCTTTCATAGAGGACGTATCCTATCTTGTAACTGTGATAGGTTTCGCTTCAGCCGGTTTAGCAATAGCTATGAAAGATCTTTTTATGAGTATTTTGGGATGGTTTGTCATTATTATAGGAGGAAGCTTTAGAGTCGGAGATAGAGTAAAAGTGAAAAAAAACGGGCTTGTTTATGTGGGAGATATAATAGATATCTCTCTTCTTAGAATAACTATTTTAGAGGATATCACTCTAACAAGCTATATGGTAAACAGAAGAACAGGAAGGGTGATTTTCATACCAAACAACTATATTTTTACCGATCTTTTGGCAAACTACTCCCATGAAAAACTAAAAACGGTCTGGGATGGAATCGATATAGCGATAACTTTCGATTCAAATCACAAAAAGGCAGTCTATATTGTCAAAAATATCGTAAAAAAATATTCAAAAGGCTACACCGAGATAGCAAGAAAACAGCTAAATAAGCTTAGAAACCAGTATAGCCTAAAAAATACAAATGTAGAACCGAGAGTCTATACATTTATCGAACCTTATGGTATAGTAATAAGCAGCTGGTATATGACAAACTCTTTTGCGACATTAACGATTAGAAGCAGTATCTCAGCCGAAATAATAGACGCTTTAAACAAAGAGGAGGATATAACGATAGCATATCCTACTCAAACTATCAATCTTAAAAAAATAGAAAACAATTTACCGACGGAGAGTAATGAAAAAGATATTCTTTAAAACTTTTGGATGCAGAACAAATTTATACGACACTCAGATAATGAAACAAAACATTAAAGATTATGAGATATGCCAAAAAGAAGAGGATGCGGATATTATCGTAATAAACTCTTGCACCGTTACAAACTCCGCAGACTCGACAGTTAGAGGATATATAAATTCCGTTAAAAAGAGAAACTCTTTTGTAAAAGTCATTTTGGGAGGATGCGGGGCTTTTAGCAAAGGGGAAGAGCTTTTTAAAAAAGGGAAAGTCAATGGAGTTTTCGGACATTCCGAAAAGGAGAAAATTAACGAGCTTTTAAAAAAAGAGAGCTTCTTTTCGCTTGGAGATTTAAACTCTTTGGATAAATCGATAGTAGAGAGATTTGAGGATAAAACAAAAGCCTTCATAAAAATTCAGGAAGGGTGCGATTTTAGATGCAGCTACTGCATAATCCCTTTTGTGAGAGGAAATGCAAGAAGTTTTGATGAGGAGAAAATTTTAGCTCAAATAAAAAAGCTTGCTTCAAACGGATTTGGAGAGTTTGTTTTAACAGGCACAAATATCGGAAGCTATGGAAAAGATAAAAATACAAATATCGCCTCTTTACTAAAAAAGATAGGCTTAATTAGAGGGGTTAGAAGAGTCAGGCTTGGAAGTTTGGAGCCGATACAGATAGATGATGAGTTTAAAGAGATTTTAGAGGAACCTTGGCTTGAGAGACATCTTCATATAGCCTTGCAGCACACAAACGAAGAGATGCTAAAAATTATGCACAGAAGAAACAGTTTCAAAAGAGATTTAAAACTTTTTGAGTTTTTAGCTGAGAAGGGATTTGCTTTGGGAACCGATTTTATAGTGGGACATCCGGGAGAGAGCAAAGAGAGGTGGGAGGATGGATTAAAAAATTTCAAACGCCTTCCGATAACTCATCTTCACGCTTTTACCTACAGCAAAAGAGACAATACCAAATCAGCTTTGATGAAAGATGAGGTAAAAGGGGATATAGCCAAAAAAAGACTAAAAATATTAAAAGAGATAGTGAAAAATAAAAATATGGAATTTAGAAAAAAGCACAAAAATATCCCTTTGCAGATTTTGGTAGAAGAGAGGAAAGATAATCTTTTTTATGGTTATGATCAATATTTTAACAAAGTAGCAGTGGAATCTAATGAAAATATAGAAAAAGAGTGGATAACTGCTGCAAACTACGAGATAAAAGAGGATTTAAATTATGTCCGGTTTAGATAGCTTGAAAAATAAAAAACTGATAATAACTATTTTCACATTTCTTATCTTAATTCTTTTATTAACAGCAGCCTATATAAAAAACTCTCCAACCCCGATAGATTTATCCACTTATGAGGGGATGCTTAAAGAAAATGTGATAAAAAAGGCGGATATAGAAAACAACATAGTCATTTTATACACCGATTCAGGAAAATACTCTATTGTAAAAGATGGAGTGGATATTACAAAACTTTTGCAAAAAGTTCCGGTAGAGATATCCAAAGATACAAGAATTAATGAAGATTTGATATTTTTTGTCCTTTTTGCTTTGATTTTGGCAATTTTGGTGGTTTTTGGCAAAAATGCCAAAGAGAAACAGATAAAAGAGGAGATAGCAAACGAGAAAAACAAAATGGAATCTTATGAAATCGAAACTCTTATGCCTCTTCACGTAAAACCGGCGGTATCTAAAATCACATTTGATGATGTGGCGGGAATTGACAGCGTAAAAGAGGAGCTATACGAAATTGTAGATTTTCTAAAAAATCCTTCCAAATATAAAAAATTTGGAATATCTCTTCCAAAAGGGGTTTTATTGATAGGGCCTCCGGGAGTTGGAAAGACGATGATAGCAAAAGCAGTGGCGGGAGAGGCGAACGTTCCCTTTTTTTATCAAAGCGGGGCATCTTTTGTTCAAATCTATGTCGGAATGGGAGCTAAAAGGGTAAAAGAGCTCTTTTCATACGCAAAGAAATTTGCTCCATCTATCATTTTTATAGACGAAATAGACGCGGTGGGAAGAGCAAGAGGCGGTCTTAGAAACGATGAGAGAGAATCGACTCTAAACCAGCTTTTAACAGAGATGGACG
>JALVCR010000087.1 GCA_027009865.1 Campylobacterales bacterium | reverse complement strand
AAGTTCCGTCTTTGTTATCTCTTCTGTTTTTTCTCCAAAACGCAAAATGTTTTCTTGAATATTCAAATCCGTCCGGATTTAAACAAGGCACCATATAGAGCGTATTTCTAATAAGCGCTGAGGTTAAAAGGGGATTTTTTTTATAATTTTGCGTTACATACTTTATAAACTCAATCGCAAGCTCATTTCCTATCCACTCTCTTGCATGAATCGTTCCGGTATATAACAAAGCCGGTTTCAAATCGGCATACTCGACATCCAAAGAGAGGGTAGCAAGAATGATATCCCTTCCCTCCCATGTTTTTCCTATGCTTTGGATTCTTATTAGATTTGGAAATTTTTGAGCGCACTCTTTTAAAAAATTTATGCTCTCTTCGTAAGATTTGTATTGGTTTTTCATAACTCTCCTAAGCGAATTTTCTTGAAATCTTCCCACGCTTTTTTAATTTTCTGTAGAGTTTTATCCTTTATGCCTTTAAATTCTAATAAAACTTCAGGCTCTTTTTCCAAGATTTCAACTAATTTATCTTTTCCAAATTTATCGAGCAGTTTTTGCGCTTTTTTCTTGCCAAATCCTTTTACTTTTTGGGTAAACATCTCAAAAAGAGATTCCTTAGTAACTTTTGAAGCTATATCGCTTGATTCATCCTCGCTTTTTTCTATCGGCTCTTTTGTAGAAGCTTTTTGAAAAGGAAATTTGAGTCTGTCTTGAAAATTCCATATCTCGCTTGGCCACTCCTCCCCTTTTCTCTCTTCGGTCAATAAAAGAGGAAATTTCTCGTCAAGTTCTCTTACTCTAAGTTCTCTTCCTGAAATTTTAACCTTTTTATCGGTATAAAACTCTCCGTCTGAAGAAGGCAGATAGTATCCAAAAGTTATATATCTCATTGTTCTTAAAAGAGAGCTGTCAATCTTTCCAAGCTCCTCCCAGTTATACATCGGAAAATATGGTTTTTTAAACATTCCGTTTCCAAATTTATACATAATATACTGCCCTATCCAATCTCTTATATATGGAAATGCCGCAAAGGCGGTGGCACATTCAAGGAGTCTGTATTTTCCGTCTTTCCCAACGGCGATATCGGCGGCGAAATATTCAGCATTTGCAGCTTTTGAGGCTTTAACCGCAATTTCCAAAAGCTCTACAGGAACATTATGGTAATCCATGCTTCCGCCTTGGGAAGTGTTTGTAAGCCAATGCCCTTTTGGTGGTCTTCTCCAAAACGCACAAACTGGTTTATGCCCAATTAGCATCACTCTAACATCAGCTTCCATAGGAACAAAATCTTGAGTGTAAACGGGATGATACTTTTTCTTTCTAAGAAGCTCTTTTGCCTCTTTGTAAGAGTCCACTTTATGGACAAAATAGCCTCCGTAATTGGAAGGGCCGTATGATCTTTTAATAATTCTTGGATAAGAAGCAGTTTTTAAAAACTCGTCAGCCTCTTTATGATCATAAAAGATATGCGTTTTTGGGACGGGAATATCATATTTCCAGCAAAATCTTGTAACATTTTCTTTTGATTTGTTTACAAACTGGGCATCGAGCGAGGGAACGAATCTCACATTTGGAAGAGCTCTTGCTATCTCTCTGAAAGTCTCGTATGCGGTTGCCGGAATATTTCCTATTAAAACATCTATCTTTTTTCTTTTAACTTCTCTTATAAATCTCTCTTTATCGTTTTTCCAGTGATAAACAACTGTCTCTATTTTATCAGGCCATCCTTTGAAATTTGATTTATCAAAAAACCTTAATACGTAATCAAGATATAAAAGTCCAAGTTTTGGTAATTTTTTTCTTTTTGCCATTATTTTTTTCCTTTCACTTTTTTTTCTATTAAATTTACTATTGCATCTATCTTTTTATCATTGAAATTGAGTCCCATCTTCTCTTGTTCAGGCGTTGCAAAAGCAGGTATGCCGTTAACTTCCAAAACTATATATCTCTCTTTATCCAAATCGTATATGATATCAACTCCCGCTATCTCAAGACCTGTAATTTTTGCGGCCTTTTTGGCAAGCTCTATTACTTCTTCGTTTGGCTCTCTTAAAATTACGCTTCCTCCGCTTGTTACATTTGTTTTCCAGTCGTTTTCTGGAGCTTTTCTTCCATAGCAGGCTATAAACTCTCCATCTACTATATCGACTCTGTAATCGCTTTTATCATAATTTACAAATTTTTCCACATAAAAACATCTAAGATCCATCTGATTTAAAAACGGCAAAAGCATATCCAAAGAGCTCTCGTTCTCTATCAATGCAAGCCCTATTCCGCCCCATCCGTCAACCGGTTTATAGATCATTTTGCTGTTCCATTTTTCAAAAATGGTCTTTAACTTTTTGGTATCGTCTCTATGACACAGGAAATATTCTGTTGTGGGAATGTTGTTTCTTTTTAGAAGATGGATTGTTTTAAATTTATCTTCGGTTATCGAAAAAGATTTAAAATTATTTATTATAGGGATATATTGGTCTAAAACTTCGTAGAGATATACCTGATATTGAGTCTGCCCTCCCGCATTGTAGGAGAAGAAGAGATCCAAATCCTCCATCACTACGCCGTTGCATATTATATGCCCGTTTTCTGCTGTAGCATATCTTAAATTAAGGTTTGTGATAGCTTTTATATCTCTTTCTCTTAATTTATTGACGATTTTTTTCTCTATTATATCGCCGCCGCCGTTTTGATACATCCATATGCCCACCGTATAATCGGACATTTCAAGCTCCTTGTATGAGATTAAATATCAAAACTAAAATCGGAATAATTGCAACTTTTTAAACAAAAATTGGTTTAATTTTTTATATTCGGGCGACGATATAATAAAAGGACAAAAGATAATTTTTTATTATTTAAGAGAAAATATGATATAGGTTATTTTAAAAGCGATTATATTCAAAAAAATTTAAAAGGAATATTAATTATGACAAAAAAATATGACTTTTCGGAACTTGCGGAGCTTATTAATATAAACTCCTATACCAAAAATAAAAAGGGAGTCGATTTAAACGGAAAATTGATGAGAGAGAAGCTTGAAGCTTTGGGATATGAGTGCGAGGTTTTTAAAAGAGAGGAGATAGGAGATCATCTCTTTTTTAAAAGCCCAAAAAGAGAGGGGAAAAAGATTCTTTTACTAGGACATCTTGATACGGTTTTTCCTCCTATGAGTTTTGAGGAGTTTAGAGAAGATGAGGAGTGGATATACGGGCCTGGCGTTTGCGATATGAAAGGGGGAAATTTTGTAGCCTTAGAGGCTCTTAGAAATCTTAAAAAAGAGGGGGAGATTTATAATATAGATTTTCTGCTTGTAAGTGATGAGGAGACTGGAAGCGACGATTCAAAAGAGATAACGGCCAAAATAGCTTTAGATTACGATTACTGCATGGTTTTTGAAGCGGCCGGCAAAAACGGGGAGCTTGTAATTGAGAGAAAAGGAGTTGCAACCTTTTATATAGATATTAAGGGTAAAGCGGCACATGCCGGAAATAATTATAAAGATGGAATAAACGCCAATTTGGAAGCGGCCGAAAAACTAATAGCAATTACAAATTTAACCGATTTATCCAAAGCAACTACAGTAAATGTGGGAAAAATAGAGGGAGGAATAGGAGCTAACACAATCTCTCCCCATGCCAAACTAACCGTAGAGATAAGGTATGCTAAAGCAAGCGAGAGAGACAGGGTTTTAAGAGAATTTTACGATATCGTTCACACTCCCGTAGTTTTGGGAAGCGAATCTATCTTAAGCGGTGGAATTCAAAGGGATGTTATGCAAAGCACTCCAAAACAAAAGGAGTTTTTAGATCTTATAGAGAAACTAACTTCTCAAAAAGTGCTTGTTGAAAAGAGAGGAGGAGTCAGCGACGCAAATATCGTAGCCTCTGTCGGA
>JALVCR010000086.1 GCA_027009865.1 Campylobacterales bacterium | reverse complement strand
CGGATTTTATGCAACATATTTGACAGATAAATATGATTTAAAAGCGGTGCTCATAAATCCCTCCACCAAACCTTGGGAAACCCTTCTAAGATACATTCCAAAAACAAAAAATTTTTGCGATAACTCAACATTTGAGTGGAATGAAAATTTCGTTGAAATTTTAAAAGAGTTTAATGTAGAAAATCCCTCTTTTGAAAATTTTATGGTTCTTTTGCAAACAGGGGATGAAGATTTGGATTATAAAATAGCCGCTGAGAAATTTAAAAAAGCAAATCTTATCATAGAAGAGGGAGGAAGCCACTCCTTTGAAGGGATAGAAAGATATTTTCAAAAAATAGATGATTTTTTTAAATAAAAAACGGAAAAATTATAAAACATAAATTATGCTATAATGGTTATATCTTCAGATATAGGAGTTTTTATGCAAGTGGTAGAGATAAAAGATCCATACATAGCAACTATTTTTGAAACCAAATTTTATAATGATAAAGATAAATTTATATCTGCTATTAAAGAACTCTTTGAAATTAAATCAAAATTGGAAATGCAAGAGTATAATCTTCTTAAAGCTTATGAACGAGGAGAATTATCATTAGGACAAGTAGCAAATATATTAAATATTTCAAAAAGTGAGACATTAGAACTTTTAAAAAAATATGATATACCTTTTGTAAATATTGATGAAGAGTATTTAGAAGAAGAGTTTAAAGCTTTTGAATAAGATATGGTAGTTAGCGATACAACAGCGCTTATTATTTTAGCTAAATCAAATACTTTATTTTTATTATCAAATATTTTTAAAACAATTTATATTCCAAATGCTGTTTACAATGAATTAATAGTAAAAGATGATATAGTCAAATATCGAATAAAAAATTTTGATAAACTTAAAATAAAAAAAGTAAATAATTTAAAAATTCTTAAAAATATAAAAAAATTAAATTTAGACAAAGGGGAAATTGAAGCCATCTCTTTAGCTATTGAATTAAATACAATATTAATTATAGATGAGAAAAAAGGAAGAAAAATAGCTCTTGATAAAAACTTAAAAATTACTGGAATTTTAGGAATTCTAATCGAAAATTATAAACAAAAATTCTTAACGTTAGAAGAAGTTAAACTTTATTTTTACACTTTCAAAAATCATGGATATCGAATTAGTGAAAAATTAGAAGATATATTTTTTAAAAGATTGAAATCTATAGACAAATAGATTATATTTTACCATTCACAATCAAATTATCTCACTCCTTCCTACACCTAAAAACTACAAAAGCCCCGTTTCCATATCCGTCTTTAACTCCTCCCTTTAAAGATTTTAATCTATCCCCAAAAAGCGTCTCTTTGGCTATGCAGTCTGTAAATCCTGCTTCTTTTAAAAGCTCCTCTACCTCCTTTGCGCTAAAAAATCTGGCCTCTTTATAAAATCTGCTTTTATCTTTGTTGGCAAGATAAAATTTTCCAAGCAAACTATCTTTATCTACAAAAGCTACGATAAAAAATCCTCCACTTTTCAAAATCCTGAAAACTTCCTTTAAGCTCTTTAAAGGATCATCCACAAAGCATATAGTAGTAACCATCAGCGCAAAATCAAAACTCTCATCCAAAAAAGGAAGATTTTCAGCTTCGCCTTTAATTATCTCAATTCCTCTCTCTTTGGCTATTTTTGACATTTCCAAAGATGGCTCAACTCCTATTTCAATTCCAAGAGGCTTTGCAAATCTTCCGCTTCCAACGCCTATTTCAACCCCTCTTTGAAAAGGAGGAAGAACGGATTTAATAGCTTTTAACTCTTCTTTGTAAATTTTTTCATTTTTTACAAACCACTCCTCATACTTTTTAGAGAACTCATCAAAAGGTTTGGTTTTTGCCATTTTCACCTCTTTAAAACCGATTTTAATTCTCTAAGACTTAAAGTATTTATAACATCCTCCTTCTCTACCCATCCCCTTCTTGCCTGATTTATTCCATATTCCATAAAATTTAAACTCTCTACATCGTGAGAATCGGTAGAGATTGCAAAAAGATTCCCGTTCTCTTTTGCCGTTTTGGCCAAAACATCATTTAGATCAAGTCTTTCAGGCTGAGCATTTATCTCCAAAACTACGCCTTCTCCTTTTGCTGCTTTAATAATCTCGTCCATATCTATTTCATAAGCGTTTCTATGTCCTATCACTCTTCCGGTAGGATGAGCCAAAACATTAAAATACGGATTTTTCATAGCTTTAATTACTCTCTTTGTCTGCTCGCTCTTTGATAGATTGAATTTAAAATGAACGGCTCCCAAAACTATATCAAGCCTCTCTAAAATACTATCTGGCAAATCCAAACTTCCATCTTCCAAAATATCACACTCTATTCCCTTTAAGATAACGATATCAAGCTCTTTATTTAATCTCTCTATCTCTTCAAACTGTTTTAAAATTCTCTCTTCATCCAATCCTTTTGCTACGGTTAAATGCTTTGAATGATCGGTTATTGCGATATACTCATATCCCATATCCAAGGCCGCTAATGCCATCTCTTTTATACTTGCCTTGCCGTCGGTATAATTTGAATGGATATGCAAATCCCCCTTTATATCGCCTCTTTCTATCAACTTTGGAAGTTTTCCTTCTAAACATGCTTCTATCTCTCCTCTATCTTCCCTAAGCTCAGGCTCTATAAAGCAAAGACCCATAGTCTCATACATTCCGCTTTCACTCTCTCCGGCAATCTTTTTATCGCCGTCAAAAATTCCATACTCATTTATCTTCCACCCTCTATCTATCGCCATCTTTCTTATTTTGATATTATGAGCCTTTGAGCCTGTAAAATAGTGCAAAGCCGAACCGTAGCTCTCCATCGCCACGCTTCTTAAATCAACCTGCAAATCGTTATTTAAAATAACAGTAGATCTTGTCTCCCCTTTTGATACCACCTCTTTTACTTTTGGATATTTGACAAAATAGTCGCTAACCTCATCCCAATTTTTAGCCACTACCAAAATATCCAAATCCCCAACGCTCTCTTTTCTTCTTCTATAGCTTCCGGCTACCTCCACCTTCAAAACGCCGCTAAAATTTTGCAAATAATTTTTGATATCCTCAGCATAAGGCTTTGCGATATCGAATCTAAATCTCCTTCCGCTCTTTTTGGCAAGCGTAATTCCTTTTAAAATCTTCTCGACAAGCTTTGGACCGAAACCTTTTAATTTATAAATCTCTCCGCTTTGGGCGATATTTGCCAAATCTTTAAGAGATGTAATATGAAAAGCTTCATAAAGTTCTCTTACTCTCTTAGGTCCTAGCCCCTCTATTGCCAAAAGCTCCTCTAAACCTTCGGGAAGCTCTTTTTTTAAACTCTCAAGTTTTGAAAATTTTCCGGTTCTTACTATCTCCTCTATATAGGAGGCAAGATCGCTGCCTATGCCGGGAAGCCTTGTTAGATCAAATCCCTCTTTAACCAAAGAATCAAGGCTTCTTCCCATATTCTGAATAATTCTTGCAGCATTTCTGTAGGCTCTAACTTTAAATGGATTTTCTCCCTTTATTTCAAGCAAATCTGCGGTTTTGGAGAAAATTTCGGCAATCTCTCCGTTTAAAACAGCCATTACTCAACCTTTCTGATTCTTGCTGTGGTATTAAAAACAGCATTCTCCCCCTCATCGCTTGAAATCGCTTCTATTAGATGATTTGCTTTAGGATTTGAGGAGTAAACCAAAAGAGTATCTCTTCTTAATCTGTCGCTGATTTTAACTTTAAAAATCTCTTTGCCAACATCCGTGCTAACCTCTGCCAAATCACCATCTTTAAATCCCAAAAGAGGAGGAACATAAAGATACTCATCCACTCCAAACTGGCTATTTAAAGAGTGCTTATGTTTTGCAGTTATCAAAAAGAAATCCTCTTCATCCATCTCTTCATAAAAAAACTCCTCTTCGCT
>JALVCR010000085.1 GCA_027009865.1 Campylobacterales bacterium | reverse complement strand
TGACCTGTTTTCCGTTATTTGCCGCATCTATTAGAGCTTGAATGATGGGAGAATTTGTGCCGACTCTATAGAGAGTTATTCTAATCGATAATACTTTTGGATCTTTTGCCGCGGTTTGAATCAGTTTTGTAATCGGCTCAAAACTCTCATAAGGATGATATAACAAAACCTCCTCTTCATTTAAGATATGAAAAATTGATTCGCTTGAATCTAAAGGAGGAAGGATTTTTGGAGTGTAAGGGGGAGTTTTTAGGTGAGAGAATTTTTTATTTCCCACTATTTGCCATAAAGCTCCCAAATTTAGAGGAATATCGTATTTATAGATATCTCTTCTAAATATCTTAAGGTGAGAATTTAAAAAATCAATAAGCTCTTCATCCGCGCTTCTTTGAATTTCAAGTCTGACAAAAGCTCCCTTTTTTCTTAATCTAAGCCCTTGTTCCATAATCTCCATAAAGTCATCGGCTTCCTCCTCTTCTATTACTATATCAGCGTTTCTTGTAACTCTGAAAGCTGCTGAAGTTATTAGAGTATAGCCTGGGAAAATAGTATCTATATTTTGTTCAATTAAAGATTCTATCGGAATATAGAGATTATCTTCTATTTGAATAAACCTTGGAAGAAGTCTTGGAATTCTGACCATTCCATATTTTGTATCTTCGGGATTGTCTTTATCCTTTAGTTTTACCGCTAATGAAAAGCTTAAGTTATTTAAATGAGGAAAGGGGTGAGTTGCATCAACGGCTATTGGAATAATGACGGGAAATATATTTTTAAAAAAATAGTTTAAAGCTTCATTCTTTTGTTCTTCATTTAAATCAGCATAATCAATAATTAATAGATTATTTTCTTTTAGCTCATTTACTATCTCTTTGTAAATTCTCTCAACTTCCAATTTTTCGGTATGAAGATAATCTCTTATAGCTTTTAGCTGCTCAAGAGGAGTCATTCTATCTTCGCCCGTTACTATTATTCCGTTTGAAAAGAGCTGTTTTAATCCCGCTACTCTTATCATATAAAATTCATCCAGATTGGTTGCGTAAATGGCTATAAATTTTAGTCTCTCAAGAAGCGGGCTCTCTTTTCTTGTAGCTTGATATAAAACTCTTGAATTAAATTTAAGCCATGAGAGCTCTCTGTTTATATAAAGATTTGGATTGTTCAAATCGGGTAAAGACATAAAGATCCTTTACAAATTTTTTATTTTGGCTATCTCGTCTCTATATTTTGCCGCTAATTCAAATTCCAAAGATTTAGCAGCCTGGTGCATTTTTTTGGTAAGCTCTTTTATGATACTCTGTTTTTGGGATTTTGGGATTTTATCTTTTTTGGATTTTTTCTCTAAAATTTTATCATAATCTTCAAGTTTTAAGTTCTCATCCATTTTTCTGTAAGTTGTTTTGGGAGTTATGTTGTGTTTTTTATTATACTCTTCTTGTTTTTTTCTTCTTTTGTTGGTTATATCTATCGCTCTTTTCATAGATGGAGTAATTTTTTCTGCAAACATCAAAACTTTTCCGTTTACATTTCTTGCTGCTCTTCCCATCGTTTGAATAAGACTTGTTTCGCTTCTTAAAAATCCCTCTTTATCGGCATCAAAGATCCCAACCAGAGAAACTTCGGGAAGATCAAGCCCCTCTCTTAATAGATTTATTCCTATTAAAACATCAAACTCTCCGCTTCTTAATCCTCTAATTATCTGATTTCTCTCTATTGTGTCGATATCAGCATGCATATATTTTACCTTAAGTCCAAGCTCTGTGTAGTATTTTGTAAGCTCTTCGGCCATCTTTTTTGTTAAAACAGTTATTAATACCTTTTCGCCTCTTTTTATAACCTTCTTTATCTCATCATACATTTTCTCTACTTGATATTTGCTGTCTATTATTTCTATTTTTGGATCTAAAAGGCCTGTTGGTCTTATTATTTGCTCTGCTACGCACTCTTTTGAGAGATTTAGTTCAAGCGAAGCGGGAGTTGCCGATACGAAAAGGTATGAGGGGGCTTTGTTTATAAATTCGTCAAATTTTAAAGGCCTGTTATCAAGAGCGCTTGGAAGCCTGAAACCATACTCTACCAAAACCTCTTTTCTGCTTCTATCTCCCGCATACATTCCTCTAAATTGAGGCAAGCTTACATGAGATTCATCCACTATTACAAGATAATCCTCTCCCATCGCCTCAAAATAATCAAAAAGAGAGTAGGGCGTCTCCCCAGGTTTCTTGCCGGTTAGATGTCTTGCATAATTTTCCACTCCCTTGCAGCTTCCGGTAGTCTCAAGCATCTCAAGGTCAAATTCCACTCTCTGTTTTAATCTCTGATACTCTACCATTTTATTCTCTTTTTTAAAAAACTCAAGCCTCTCTCTTAGCTCCTCCTCTATTCCTTTAATTGCAAGTTTTAACCTCTCTTCTCCTACTATAAATTGATTTGCGGCATAAATGATGACTTTGTTTGCCTCTTTTATCTTTTTATTTGTTAATGGATCAAAATAGTATAAACTCTCAACTTCGTCTGCGAAAAATTCTATTCTTACAGCCTCCTCTTCGCTGTAAGCGGGATAGATATCTACAACATCTCCGTTTACCCTGAAATCTCCTCTGTCAAAATAGTTGTCATTTCTTTTATATCCCATCTCTACTAATCTTAAAAGAAGCTCTCTTTGGTTTATCTCGCTTCCAACTTCTACTATCTGAACCATCTTTTTATATTCATTTGGATTTCCAAGTCCGTAATTTGCAGAAACGGAGGCTACGCATATAACATCATTATATGTAAGCAAAGAGGCGGTGGCTGAGAGTCTTAATCTCTCTATCTCTTCGTTTATTGAGCTGTCTTTTTCTATATATAGATCTTCTCTTGGAATATAAGCTTCCGGCTGATAATAATCATAGTAGCTTATAAAATATTCGACATGATTTTGCGGAAAAAAGCCTTTAAATTCGCTGTATAGCTGGGCTGCTAAAGTTTTATTATGAGTCATAATAAGAGTGGGTCTGTCAACTTTTTCTATTATTTTTGCCATTGTATAGGTTTTTCCGCTTCCGGTTACTCCAATTAGCGTTTGGTATCTATTTTTTTTGATAATGCAGTTGCTTAATTTCTCTATTGCCTGAAGTTGGTCTCCAGCAGGTAAAAAATCGCTTTTTAATTTAAATCTTCCCAACTTTTTCCTCTTAGTGTGATATAATTTCTTTTAATTATATCATACTATAAAAAGGAGATAAAATGTCTGAAAATCCCTCTCAAACTTCTCAATCCAAACTCTCTCAGCTTATAGATACTCTTTTGGAAAATTATGAAGGCTTAAAAAAGAGGATAAAAGAGCTTGAAGAAGAGCTTAAAGAGAAAGATAATAAAATAAAAGAGCTTGAAGATAAATTTTTAGAGATGGAAATTTATGAAGAGGATTTGGCGGCTAAAATAGAGTCGGCTCTAAACAACAGCGGAATATGAAGAAAATTCAAGTAAAAATAGAAAACAGAGTTTTTAATATAAGCGTGGATGAGGAGTTTGCTTCTTTTTTAGAAAAAGATTTGCAAACTCTTTTAGACGCTTCTGTTAAAGATCTGCTCTCTTTATATCTTCAAAAATCTTACGAAATTTTTTCTGCAGAAAAGAAAATAAATAATTTTCTTGAAAAAGAGAAATAAAAATAAAATATTTCATTTAACTTATGAGGTTATTTTGTTTTGAAAATTTTACCCATAAAAAATTTATAAACTTTTTTCTCTCTTGACCGATATTCTTTTTGAGTGCGACGGAGAACCGGAGCGCAAAAAAAAGAATATCTTTTAAGGAGTCTTTGATGAAAAGAAGCGGTTTTACTATGATTGAGTTGATCTTCGTAATCGTTATTTTGGGTATTTTAGCGGCTGTAGCGATTCCTAAACTTGCAGCAACCAGAGATGATGCGAAGATCTCTAAAGCGTTGTCTGAATTAAGTACAGCAATTTC
>JALVCR010000084.1 GCA_027009865.1 Campylobacterales bacterium | reverse complement strand
CTAATCCAAAGCGGAGAGACTGTAGGGCTGTTTCAGATAGAATCGGCCGGTATGCAGGCTCTAAATGAGAGATTAAAACCTACCACTTTTGAAGATCTGATAGCTGTTTTAGCTCTATACAGGCCGGGACCTATGGAGTCTGGGATGCTTGATGATTTTATAGACAGAAAGCATGGAAGAGCAAAAATTACCTATATGTTCCCGGAACTTGAACCGATTTTAAAACCGACTTACGGAGTTATAGTCTATCAAGAGCAGGTTATGCAAATAGTGCAGACAATAGGCGGATTTACATTAGGAGGAGCCGATCTTGTAAGAAGGGCGATGGGTAAAAAGATAAAAGAGGAGATGGACAGATTAAAAGGAGAGTTTGCGAAGGGAGCGGAGAAAAAGGGGTTTGATAAGAAAAAAGCGCAAGAGCTGTTTGATTTGATAGTAAAATTTGCAGGATACGGATTTAACAAATCCCACTCTGCCGCATACGCTATGATAACTTTTCAGACATCTTATCTAAAAGCCTATTATCCGCAAGAGTTTATGGCAGCTCTTCTTACAAGCGAACAGGACAATACCGATAAAATAGTAAAATATATAGACGAGGTAAAAAGACTTAAAATAAAACTTCTCCCTCCGGATATCACAAAAAGCAGCATTGAATTTATCGCAATAAAAGATAATAATGAAGAAGCTATCTTGTTTGGTTTGGGAGCCATTAAGGGAGTTGGCTCTAAAGCTATAGAGAGTATTTTAGAGGCAAGAGAAGAGAAGGCTTTTGAGGATATTAGCGACTTTATCTCAAGAATAGATATGCAAAAGGTAAATAAAAAGGTGCTTGAATCCTTGATTAAATCCGGAGCGATGGATAGTTTTGGATACTCAAGAAGAGCGCTTTTAGAACAAGTAGAAAAAATAGTAGAAGCTGGACAGGAAGCCGCAAGAGCTAAAAAGATGGCGCAAAACTCTCTTTTTGGCGATAGCGAAGAGATGCTAAAGATAAATCTCTCTATCGAAAATATGCCCGAATTTAATCTAAAAGAGATTTTAAAACTTGAAAAAGAGACTTTGGGATTTTATGTATCGGGGCATCCACTGGATGAGTATAGAGAAGAGATAGAGAAAATAAAATATACCCTATCAAGCGAAATAGAGGAATTAGCTGACGGAAGCAAAACCTTGCTGATTGGAAAAATAGAGGATATAAAGACAAAAATCAGCAAAAAGGGAAATAAATTTGGAATAGTAAACTTAATGGATTTTCATGGAAATATAGAATTGACTATTTTTGAGAGAATGCTAAATGAGCTTGAAAACAGAGATTTAAGCAAGCCTTTGGGATTTAAAGTGGAAATTAGCAAAGATGAGCAGTTTACAAGAATGAGAGTTTTAAAAATTTTGGAGTTGGAAGAGGCAAAAAAAGAGAGAGTTGAAATAAGAAAGCAAGAGAAGATAAAAGAGCCGGTAATTATCAAATTAACTTTGAGTGATAATACAAATATTTTGGAAGACTTATATAAACTTCTATCTTCCAATCCCGGCCAATCTCCTGTAAAAATAGTGATATCTTCTAAACTTCAAGATATAATTTTGGAATCTTCTTTAAGAGTTGATGAAAATATCAAAGAAGAGCTTGATAAATTTACGCAAATAGAAGCGGCATAAGGAAGAGAGTTGAAAAAGAGAATATTTCTATCTCCTCCCCATATGGGAGGCAGGGAACTTGAATATATCAAACAAGTATTTGAAAGCAACTATATAGCTCCGTTAGGAGAGTTTGTAGATAGATTTGAAAAGAGCATAAAGAACTATACAAAAAGCAGATACGCTGTAGCCCTAAGCTCCGCTACCGCAGCTTTGCATCTTGCTTTAAGAGTTGCGGGAGTTAAAGAAGGAGACGAGGTTTTAGCCTCTACTTTTACTTTTATCGGCTCCGTAGCTCCCATACTCTATCAAAAAGCAACCCCAATCTTTATAGACAGCGATTATGAGAGTTGGAATTTGGATCCAAATCTTTTGGAGGACTTTATATTAAAAAGATTAAAAAGCGGAAAAAAACTTCCAAAAGCCCTAATCCTCACGCATCTATACGGACAAAGCGCAAAAATAGAGGAGATATATTTTTTATGCGAAAAATATGGAATAATTTTAATAGAAGATGCCGCAGAGAGCCTGGGAGCCACATATAAAGAAAAACATACCGGAACTTTTGGAAGATTTGGGGCATACTCTTTTAACGGAAACAAAATTTTAACCACAAGCGGGGGAGGAGTGCTTGTAGGGGAAAATCAAAAAGATATAGAAAAAGCAAGATTTCTATCAACTCAGGCAAAAGAGCCATATTTGCATTATGAGCATAAAACATACGGATACAACTATCGTCTAAGCAACGTCTTAGCGGCAATCGGAGTTGGACAGATGGAGGTTATAGAAAAGAGAGTTAAAAAAAGAAGAGAGATTTTTGAGTGGTATAAAAGCTTTTTGGGAAATTTTGAAGAGATAGAGTTTATGCCAGAACTTCCTCAAAGCAGAGGAAACAGATGGCTTACTACGCTTACCTTTAAAAGAAGCAACCCTTTAAAAATCATAGAGCATCTTGAAAAACATAATATCGAATCAAGGCCGCTTTGGAAGCCTATGCACCTTCAGCCTCTATTTAAAGACGCTCCAAAAGTGGTAAAAGGAGTAAGCGAGGATCTTTTTAAAAGAGGCCTTTGTCTTCCAAGCGGAAGCGCTATGAGCAAAGAGGAAGTCGAGCTTGTAAGCTCGCTTATTATTGAGAGTATGGAATGAAAATGTGGGAAAAAATTAAAAACTTCCTAAGCCCGACATCAACAAAAAGAGTTCTCTTTTTTATAATAGCGGATATAATCTTATTTACCCTCTCTTTTTATCTCTCTTATGAGCTTAGATTTAATTTCAGAGTTCCTCCCAAATTTATGCAAAGCTTCTACCATTTAGTTGTTTTCAATGTAGTTTTTAAAATAGTTTTTATGTATATTTTTAAACTGTATCATACTTCATGGAGGTTTTTTGGATTAAGAGAGATAAAAAATTTAATAAAAGCGATATTTAGCGCCGAAGTTGTTTTTATATCTCTTCTTTTGCTTTTTTATCACGGATTTTTTGCAAGAAGCATAGCTATAATAGATTTGATTTTATCCCTTCTCTTTATCGGAATGTTTAGAATATCAAAAAGATTTTTTATAGAACATCAAAAAGATAAAATAGAAGTAAAACCTACAATCTTAATAGGAGCCAACCAGAAAGCCTTTAATATTATAAAAAGCTATTTTGCCAAAGATATAGACTATAAACCGGTAGCGATAGTTGAAGATAACGAAAATATGATAGGCTCATACATAGCCAATATCAAAGTGGAGGATATAAAAAATGTAAAGAAGATTATAGAGAGAGAAAAGATAAAAAACGCAATCATTGCAAAAAGCTATTCTCCGGCAAAACTTGATAAGCTTTTTGAAGAGCTTAAAGATTTAGGAATAGAAGATATAAAAATAGCAAAACTTTTAGGAGATAAAAGAGAAAAACTTCAAGATATCTCCATTGAAGATTTGCTTGCAAGAAAACCCAAAGATTTGGATACAAAAGCAATAGAGGAGTTTATAAAAGGAAAAGTTATTTTAATCACGGGAGCTGGAGGAAGCATAGGAAGCGAAATAGTAAGACAGTGCGTAAAATATAACGCAAAAAAATTGATCTTAGTGGATAACAGCGAATTTAACCTATACAAAATAACCGAAGAGATAACCAATTTTCCGATTGTCCCACTTATGATATCGATTACCGATAAAGAGCTGATGGAGAAATGTTTTAAAAAATACAAACCTCAAATAGTAATTCACGCGGCGGCATACAAACATGTCCATTTGGTAGAGCATAATATAGAGCCTGCCATAAAAAACAATATAATAGGAACTCAAACCTGCATAGATTTGGCTGTAAAATAT